>JALXBH010000286.1 GCA_026991535.1 Calditrichia bacterium
ACCCGACCTGAAATTTCTCCGTGATCAATATGATCGCCACTGGAAAAAGCCAGGGTATAGGCCTGTTCCAGGCCATTACCCCTTAAATCCTTAAGTCCGGTGCCCAGGGTAAGCACGTAGGTCACATCGCGGTTCAGGCTATCCAAAAGGCGGATGCTCAGTTCATCATAGCCCTGCCATTCCCATTCATGGGCTATGGGGGGAGAGATAAACAGGTTTTTGGCAATGCTGTTGCGATCCATCATCTCCGAAAAAGAAAAACGGATGTACTCAAGATGATGTACACCCGTTGAATCCGCTTGCGGAAAAGAATAGATGATCGTCGGCGGCGTTTTATCTTCCGGCCCGCCCTTTAACCCGCCCTTAACGGCACAGGTAACAAACAGGGCGCTGATAAGCCATAAGCTGAGGATTGAAAATATACGCATGTACCGGCAGACCACCCCCAAAAGGGTTTATCTTTCTTTAATGCGTGCGGCCTTGCCGCGCAGATCCCGCAAATAGTAAAGCTTGGCGCGTCTTACCTTACCCAAACGTACCACGTCAATTTTGGCAATACGGGGCGAGTTCATCAAAAAGATACGCTCCACGCCAACGCCATGAGAAATTTTACGCACGGTCATTGTGCGGTTAATACCGCCACCGCGCATTTTGATCACCACGCCCTGAAAAACCTGAATGCGTTCCTTGTCACCTTCCACAACACGAACATGAACGGCAACGGTATCGCCGGGGCGAAAATCAGGGTTATCGCTTTTTAGCTGATCGGCAGCTACTTGATGTAAAATATCCATTTTTAAATCCCAGGTTAATATTTCTTGTTACTCATTAGTTTTTTTTAATAAATCCGGTCGCAATTTTTCTGTTAATTCCACGCGTTTTTTATGGCGCCATTCCCCGATGCGTTCATGATGCCCGGATGTAAGGACTTCGGGCACTTTTAACCCCTTATAGCTTTCCGGACGCGTGTAGTAGGGGGCGTCCAGATATTCCTCCTGAAACGAATCGCTCCAGGCGGAATCGATATCCTTAAGCACATTGGGCAACAAGCGCACAATGCTGTCGGTAATAACCAACGCCGCTATCTCCCCGGAACTCAGCACGTAATCCCCAATGGAGATATCTTCTATGTCATAAAGGCTGTACAGACGTTCATCAACGCCCTTATAGTGCCCGCATAAAAAGATCAGGTGTCCGGCCAGGCTCAGTTCCGTAGCTTTTTTCTGGTCATAGGTTCGTCCCCGCGGCGTCATCATAAAAATCCGCGTCTTGTTCAGGTCACTGTGTTGTCCGATATCATTCAGGCAACGGTCAAAGGGTTCTACTTTCAGCACCATGCCCGGCCCGCCGCCATAAGGGTAGTCATCTATGGTCTTATGCCGGTCATCGGTATAATCGCGCAGATTATGCAGATGAATCTCCACCGCGCCGACGTCGCGCCCCTTTTTTATAATGCTTTGTTGCAACGGCTCCCGTAAAATATCCGGAAAACCGGTAATGATATCTATACGCATGTCACAGAACAGATTATTCCAGCAGGCCTTCTATTTCCGAAATGGTCATCAGGCCCGAGGCGGTATCCACCTTTTTTATAAATGCCTTGGAAGCGGGCAGTAAATGTTCCCGTCCCTCTTCATCTTCCATTACAAACAGATCGTTACCCGGATAGTTTTCCACATCCTTTATAACACCCAGGGATTTGCCCCGGGTATTTACCACCTTCATCCCGATAAGCTGATGATGGTAATAGGAGTCGTTATCCGGCAGGGGAAACAACTCGCTTTCCCTTACATACAGGAAATTATTTCTATAATGTTCCGCCTGATTGCGATCATCCACTCCCCGAATTTTTATAAAGGCAAAGTCACCTTTAACGCGCACTTTTTCCACATAACAGATTTGCCCTTCATCTTCCCTCAGATAAAAGACGTCCAGTTGTTTAAAGCGCTCGGGGAAAGAGCTGATAATTTTAACTTTCAGTTCACCATGTATGCCTTGTGGCTTTACAACCTGTCCGATGACAAACATGATGCCCGCTACCTATTCCAATATTTCGAGTACAGCTCGTTTGCCCGCTTTCGCGGATGCCGCGGATAGCAGTGTACGAATGGATTTTGCCGTTTGTCCCCGCTTTCCAATCACCTTTCCCAGGTCGCCGTCGCCGACCCGAAGCTCATATACGGTGACACGCTCGCCTTCAACTTCAGTTACCTGAACTTCCTCGGGCTTGTCCACCAGGTGCTTCGCGATAAATTCAACAAACTCCTTCATAACGAGATGCCTCCTAAATAGTTTGGACCATATTCGCTGTAACACAAAAATACGCTTTTTATTCAGCTGAATCTTTAGGTGCGGAATCTTCGGCCGGAGCATCCTCTACGGCATCGGCGGGAGCGGCGGCTTCTTCGGCAACGGCTTCCGGCTCGGCGGTTTTGGCGGCTTTGGCCTTTTCCTTGGCGGCCTGGGCTTTTTTGGCTTCCAGACGCTTAAGGCTTTCTTCTTTCTGTTTTTGCCAGGCTTCCATCTCGGAAGCAATCTTTGCTTCGTCGGCGCCCTGCTTAATCAGTGTCCACTTTAACCATAACCCCTTACCGCGCAGCAGGCTCCGTACCGTATCGGTGGGCTGAGCCCCTACGGACAACCAGTGCAATACCCTGTCTTCCTTATAATCAACCGTATGCGGCTGAGCGATCGGATCATAGGTTCCCACATTTTCAATAAAACGACCGTCACGGGGGGCGCGGCTATCCGCCGCAACTATTCTGTAGTAAGGCCGCTTTTTACGTCCCATACGCATCAATCTTAACTTAACAGCCAAAATTAACCTCCAATTTTACATAAAATTTAATGGCATTCCTCGAAGACCCTTACCGGATCTCCCTTTCATTTGTTTGATCATCTTTTTCATCTGGTCATATTGCTTAACCAATTGATTCACATCCTGCACCCGCGTTCCGCTGCCCCGGGCAATTCGCTTGCGGCGGCTGCCATTCAGAATTTGCGGTTTATTGCGCTCTTCCCGCGTCATGGAATGGATAATCGCCTCCGTGCGCGAGAACGCCTTGGGGTCTACCTTTACATTCTTCATCTGCGCCCCCATGCCGGGTATCATGCCCAACAGATTTTCCAGCGGACCCATTTTCTTTATCTGTTGCAGCTGCATCAAAAAATCTTCCAGCGTAAATTCATTCTTACGCAGGCGTTCTTCCATTTTGGCTGCCTGCTCCTGGTCGATGGTCTCCTGGGCCTTTTCCACCAGGCTGACCACATCGCCCATACCCAATATCCGCGACGCCATGCGATCGGGGTAGAAAGCTTCAATCGACTCGGCATTGGGCTTTTCGCCGATGCTCATAAACTTGATCGGCTTGCCGGTAACGGCACGGATGGAAAGCGCAGC
>JALXBH010000287.1 GCA_026991535.1 Calditrichia bacterium
GGCTTGCGCCTGCCGGGGTGGGGTAGACTCACCGAAGATTTCTCACTGCGTTCGAAATGACACAATGCAGGCCAACCGTCATTCCGGGAAGCCCCGCCGGGAAATCTTTTGCCGGCCTCCGCAAAGCGCGGGAGGGTTTATTTTTCCAGCCGGGTGACCCTTAGAATGGCATAAAATAAAATGGCCACGCCGCCCCACTGCACCAGGCTGAGAATCTTATCGTGAACAAAAAATTCAAGAACAACCGCCGTAAGGGGAAAGGCCAGTTCGGCAATGGTGGCCACGCTGGCCCGGATATGCTTAAGTCCGTAATAATAAAGAAATATCCCCGGCCCGCCCGTCAGGATGGCGATGGCCAGAAAGATTTGCCACTGACTGCCGTCAACTTCGGAAAAACGGTTGTAATCTCCCGTAAAAAGCAAAACAACGCCCATTACCAGCGCGGTCATCAAAAAGCGCAGATAAGTGGCATGACGGAATTCGATATTGCGCAGGGCCCGCTTGCTAAGCACGGTGGAGGAGGAAAAACCCAGGGTGGCCAGCAGAGCGAAAAGCGAGGCAAACAGGGTCTTGTTTTCCGGGCTGATTTCCGGCAGACTGAGACCAAAGGTCATAATATAAGCACCGATGATGGCCAGGGCGGCCCAGGCGTAAAAAATCTTCTTTGGTTTTTCCCGTAGAAAGATCGAAGCCAGAAAGATGGCAAAAACCGGTTGCAGCTTTTGAATCAGCACCACAATGGACAGGTTAACAAAGTCGACATAAAACAGCGCCTTGGTTATGGCCATGGTGCCGATGGCGCCGCCCATGATGGCCACGCCGGTAAAAGCCAGCCAGTCGTTACGCTTTAAAGTTTTGAACGCGGGAATTTCCCGGATAAAAAACAACGTTAAAAGAGCCACGATGATGGCGCTTTCCGTAAAAACAACCAGCGCCACCGGCAGGGTGTATAATTGCGGTCGCAACAGGATGCCGTCTATCCCCCACAGGGAGGCGGCCAGGATTACAAAAAAAGAGGCAAATCGTTTCATCGGTTTCCAAAAGTCAAAACTCAAAGTTAGCATATTTTTCCTATTTTAAAAATATGTTTGGCATTTTAGTTTGAATCCCTTCATCGGATAATTTTCAGGACAACTTTTTTATATGAACCAACGTAAGCCTATCCACATTTTTCTTTTTGGAAATTTAACTTTATTTTAGGGCTTACCTTATACAAAGGAGTTTTTTATGCAAAGGAGTATGCTTTTTCTGCTGGCGCTTATTTTGGCTTCCTGCCAACCGGGTGTTTACAAACATGGCAACAAAAAAGAGCGGGCCATGGCTCATCTTAAAGCCAATCTGGAATTTCTGGCCTCCGACGCGCTTAAGGGTCGGGAAACCGGCAGCGCGGATATCGATGTTGCCGCGGAGTTCATCGCCAGCAGGCTGGAACTTTACGGTCTGCGGCCCTTTACGGGGGCAAAGAGCTTTCTCTCTCCGGTACCCCTGAGCATGAAAGGGATCAATGACTCTTCCTATATTCAATTAAAAAGCGGACGTCGCGGAATAAACCGCCATTTTTACGCTTACAGCGCGGGTGACAGCGCTTACCGGGGAACGGAGCAGCAGCTGGTCTTCGTCCGTTTCGGCATTACCGACAGTACCTTTGATTATAACGACTATGAAAACCTGGATGTGCGGGGTAAAACCGTTGTTTTGCTTTTGGGAGAACCCGAACGGGCGGATGATGAAGCCTTTTTTAACGGGAAGCGCCCCACAAAGTGGAGCCGTTCTTCCAGAATCAAACGTAAGCTGGCCCGGGAACAGGGGGCCGGCGGCGTTATCGTACTTCTCTCGCCCAAAGGCATGAATATGTGGAAAAGCATGAGCCGTTTTATGGGCCGGGGCAAGCTGGGACTGGTACAAAAGCCCGTCCGAGAAATACCCGAGATCCTTGTCGATTCCACTCTGGCCAAAGCGCTGTTTGACATAAACGGGCTCAGCTACGCCGACATGTATGAAAAACTAAAAGACCCGGCCTTTGACGCAAGCGCGTTGAACGCTAAAACCATCCGCTGGAATTTATACGCTTCGGACAAGGCCGTTACCGCCAACAACATTGTGGCCGTGCTGCCCGGCAGTGATCCCCGGCTGGCCGGTGACTACATCCTTGTCGGCGCCCACTATGATCATATCGGCCTACGCGACGGACAGGTTTATAACGGCGCCGACGACAACGGCAGCGGCACGGTGGTCGTTTTGGAGACCGCCCGGCAGATGGCCCACATAAAAAGAAACAGGCGCCCGGTGATTTTTGTCTGGTTCACCGGCGAGGAAAAAGGACTTCTCGGCTCAAAATATATGATTGAACATGCCCCCTTCCGGGATAATATCCGGGCCGTGGTTAACATGGACATGGTCGGCCGGGAAAACGCCGACTCCATCTATGTGCTGGCTTCGGGGCTGAGCAGCAGCGCCTATCACGCCCTGGTGGAAGAGGCCAACAAAAAAAGCGCCCGCTTTGTTTTTAACTACAGCCTGGACAGCCGGGATCATCCCGAGCGTATTCTTTTCCGCAGCGATCATTGGAGCTTTGCCAAAAAGGGTATTCCCACCGTCTTTTTTACCGATTATCATCAAACGGACTACCACAAGCCAGGCGACGACGCGGATAAAATCAATTTTCTCAAGCTGGAAAAAGCGGTGGAGCTAACGCGGCAAACCGTGCTGGACGCCGCCAACGGCAACGATGATTTCATCCGGGACAACTGGACAGAAGAGGCCAAATAGTCCGTTTAATAAAAAAGCGGTACCCCCTTGACGGGATACCGCTTTTTGTAAATAGTCCGGCCCCGTTAACGGGGGCTGATCATCTCCTGCGGTTTAACCCAGGCCTCAAACTCTTCCTCGGTCAGGTAACCCAGCTCCAGCCCGGCCTCCTTAAGGGTTTTATCCTCGCGCCAGGCCTTCAGGGCCAGTTCCGCCGCCTTATCGTAACCGATATGACGGTTAAGGGCCGTAACCAACATCAGCGAGTTGGTCAGGTTCTTGTTGATATTTTTCATATTGGCTTCCACCCCGGCCACCGCCTTATCCTGAAAGGAGCGGCAGGCATCGGCCAGAATGTTGACGGACTGTATGATATTAAAGGCCATAAGCGGTTTAAAGACATTCAGTTCAAAATTACCCTGCGATCCGGCCATGGAGATGGTCAGGTCGTTGCCGTACACCTGGCACACCACCTGGGTCACCATTTCACTTTGGGTGGGGTTGACCTTGCCCGGCATAATGGAGCTGCCCGGTTCGTTGGCCGGCAGGTTGAGCTCGCCCAATCCGCTGCGCGGACCGCTGCCCAGCCAGCGCAGATCGTTGGCAATTTTCATCAGGGCCGCGCCCAGCACCTTTAACGCCCCGGAGGCTTCCACAATGGCGTCATGCGCCGCCAGTCCGGCAAATTTATTGCGGCTGACCTTAAAGGAGATACCGGTGATGCGCGAAATCTCTTCCACCATTTTTTGATCATAACCCGGCCTGGTGTTCAGACCGGTGCCCACGGCCGTGCCGCCGATGGCCAGTTCATAAAGATGCTCCAGGCTGTGGCTTATGGCTTCCGAGGCCATGTCCAGTTGCGCGGCATAGCCGGAGAACTCCTGCCCCAGGGTGAGCGGGGTGGCGTCCTGCAGGTGGGTGCGTCCGATTTTTACGATATCCTTAAACTCGGCGGCCTTGGCCTCCAACCCTTTTTTAAGATAATCGATGGCCGGCAACAGCTTTTCCCGGATGGCCGTAACCGTGGCGATATGCATGGAGGTGGGAATGGTGTCGTTGGTGGACTGGGACATGTTGACGTGATCGTTGGGATGTACCGGCGATTTGGTGCCCATCTGTCCGCCCAGCATCTCTATGGCCCGGTTGGCGATCACCTCATTAACGTTCATATTAAACTGCGTGGCGCTGCCGCTTTGCCAGATCACCAGCGGAAAATGTTCATCCAGCTTGCCGGCGATCACTTCATCGGCAGCTTTTTCTATGGTTTCGGCGATCTTCTTATCCAGGCCGCTGATGGCGCTGTTGACCCGGGCGGCGGCTTTTTTTACCGTGGCGTGGGCACGGATCATCTCCGCGGGGAAATATTCCCGGCCGATTTTAAAATTTTCAGAGGCCCGCTGTGTTTGGGCGCCAAAATATTTATCCTCGGGCACCAAAACCGGCCCCAGGGCGTCTTTTTCCTTGCGCATGGCATCCATCCTTTCATAATGTAATAAACAGTAAAGATTTATCGACAAATATACAAAATCAGATTAACTAATAACAGCCGCGAAGCTATATATTCTAAAAAAAGAGGCCGTGAAAGCGCCCCCTGTCGCCGGCCGGAGCGGATGCGGTTTAACGTCCGTTTTGCGCGGGCAGACTGAGCAGGGCGTTGAGCTTATGGGCCAGGGAAACCAGATCAAACGGTTTTTCAATCATATCCGTGTTGCCGGGCAGACCGGCCTTGCTTTCTATCACTTCCTGACTGTGGCCGGACATAAACAAAATTTTCAGACCAGGCGCCCTCTCCCGCAGACGGTCGGCCAGTTCGCGTCCATTCATCTCCGGCATCATCACATCGGTCAGCACCATGCCGATCTCCTCGCTGTGCCGGGCAAACATCTCCAGCGCCTGCACGCCGTTAGAGGCGGCAAAGACCTTTACTTTCATCTTTTCAAAGAAACCGATGATCATAGTGCGCAGGGCCTTGTTATCTTCCACAACCAGAAAGGCCTTTTCCCCAAACCGGGGCAGTTCCCGGCCCGAAACGCGCGCCGGGGAGGGTTCTTCCACCGGTCCGCTCTCCAAAGGCAGGTAGATGGAAAAGGACGTGCCCTGTTTCCTGTCGCTGATTACCCGTATTTCACCGCCGCTTTGTTTAATGATACCGTAAATCATCGAAAGCCCCAATCCGGTACCCTTGCCCGGCTCCTTGGTGGTGTAAAAGGGTTCAAAAACCCGTTTCAGATTCTCGGCGGCAATGCCCACGCCGGTATCTCTTACCTGTAAAATCGCATACTCGCCCGGCTTCAGGGCTCCGCCGTACACCTCCCGGGCGGTGTCCAGCTTTTCCCTTGCCGAGGAAAGGGTGATCACGCCACCGCCGGGCATGGCGTCACGGGCGTTTATGACCAGATTTATCAACACGCTTTCCAATTGGTTGGGGTCCATCAGCACGGGCAGCAAACCTTCCACCGTTTCAATCTTCAGGGAAATATCTTCCGTCAACAGATGTCTCAATATCTTTCTTACACCCCGCAGATGGCTGTTGAGATCAAATACAACGGGATTCAGCACCTGCTTGCGGCCAAAAGCCAAAAGCTGGGAGGTCATGGCCCCGGCCCGCTCTACCGCTTTTTCAATTTCACTCAACGACTCATAAATGCTGCTCTCCGGGCTTGTTTTCATTTTGGAAAGTTCCGTATAGCCCTGGATCACCGTCAGCAGATTATTGAAATCATGGGCCACGCCGCCGGCCAACCGACCGATGGCCTCCATTTTCAGCGCCTGACGCAGATCATCCTCCATCTTTACCTTATCGGTTATATCCAGGCCGATGGAAAGCAAGGCGATATTCTTTTGAATGGGATCGCGCACCAGGGCATTCTGCCAGGAGATATAACGGGTCTCCCCGTTGCGGGTTACTATCGGGGTCGCTTCGCCCTGATATCCGGAACGGCCGTTGAATATCTCCTCGATCATTCCGGATATCAAAGCGCGCTGATGTTGTGGAATAAAAAGCTGCACAAAGCTTTTACCGATCACCTCGGAACGGTGATAACCGGTGGTCGATTCGGCATATTCATTAAAGTCGACGATGATATCAGGCTCTGTCAGGCGCAATATCATGGCCGGAGCGGTTTCGATCAGATTGGAGCTGAACTGCTGCTGTTTTTTAAGATGCTTTTCGGCTTCCTTGCGATCGGTGATATCTATGCCTATAAAAACGGCCGATTCCCCGGCGGCATACTTTTGAGCGATGATGATATAGGAGCGATAGCGATTATCCACAAAGGTGCTGATTTCATGCTCCACCCGTTCCTCGGGACCTTCCATAAAGCTCTTTACAAAAGAGTAAAAGCTGTCGTTACCCGGCTGAAAGCCCACCTTTTTACCGACAAAGTCCTCTTTTTTTATGTTATGTTTACGGGCCAGGTACTCATTGGCCCCCAGGTAGACCAGGTCCCTGTTGATCCAGGACACCTCGCCGGGAACCGTGTCCAGCACGGTGCGGATAACATCACGCTCCTCCTTGAGCGCCCTTTCCGCGGTGATAATGGCACTGATATCCTGGGCGATGCTCAAAATGCCGTAGCGGTTGTTGGACAGACGGTATCTTTTCTCATGCAGATGCACGTGGAGTATTTTCCCATCACGGGTTTTATCGATAATGGTGTGTTTTAAGGTTTCTCCGGCAAGGATTCTTTTCAGATTTTCCCGGTAAACCTCTTTTTGTGATTCATGGGCAAAATCCTCAATATGCATGCCGATCAGTTCGCTGTATTCATAGCCCAAAAGCTGGCAAATGGCACTGTTGGCCTCCACCACCACACCGTTCTCATCCATCAGGATGATACCCGAGGGCGACATCTCAAAAAGAGTCTGATGATTGGCAATGGTGTTTTCCCGCTCATGGGAAATGGCGGCCCGCTCGGTGGCGTCGCCGAGGAACAGAACGCAGTCACCGCCGGGCAGCCCCTTGCCAATGCAGCGGAAATAAACCTTGTTTTCATTTTTGCGGATCAGCGGTTTTTCCACGTCAAAGGGGTGTTGACGGGCGCACAGCTCCTTTAGGGGCGCCAACAGCCCCAACGCTTTAAAGTTTTCTTCCTCAAAAACCGAACTTCCGGCACGAAGATTTTTAAAAACGGTGTAAGGGTCCAGGCGGGCATATTCGCTTATAAAGGAAATCCTTCCCTGGTTATTAAAAAAAAGAGTCAACACCGGCAGGGCGTGGAAGGCATCCTCATAAACGCTGTCCGCGTGCCGCGGCCGTTCAATTTCTTTCAACCTGCCGATAAGCTCTTCTTTTGATAGTGCTGCATAATCCATATGCGATAGGGTCTCATGCTTCATTGAGATATACCGTTTGCCCGTAAAGGGACTACTGAGTATCGGCGGTTTTACCGTTTATTTTAGGCAGGGATTTTTTTAGTGGCGCTGGCGATTACCCGGCGGTCAGCCGACGGTGATAATTGATCTGTCCCAGATGATAGTTGAGGTGTCCGTAAAGATGGATCAGAAAATAACCGGTGCTCATTTCATAACCCAGCACCTTTTCCGGGTAAACAGCGGAGAGCTGCTCCTCCTCCAGCTTATCGAGGGTCTGGCCTACTTCCCGTTGCGTGGCCGCGATTTCCTGTTTCAGGGTTTCCAGGGGAATATCACGGGCGGCAAACTCATGTTCCCGGTCGCGCCTGTAATCGCTGCCACCCAGCACATGTCCCACATAATGGCGGAGGTTGCCACACAGATGAAGGCACAGATTCCCTCCGCTGTTGGCGATGTCGCCCCGGACGTGCCATAAAAGGCTCTCTCCGGCATAGGCGGACACTTCCGCCCCCAGGCGCTCCAGATCACGCATAAACAATTGCTTTAGTTCGTTCAGGGTCATGGTTGTTCTCCCGTTGCTTCTCTTGCCAGCCCGTTCAGGGCAGCGGCAATCTTTTTCAATAAGGCCAGACAGTCCCGCATGTCATGGCGACGGGCCAAGGCAAAGGGATCATTATAGGAGAGCCAGACGGTGCCGTCGGCCCCCCGGCGGATCAAAATTTTTTGCGGCAGATCGATGGCCATGGTCGGGGCGCATTTCATCAACGGCGTGCCCAACCGGGGATTGCCAAAAATAAACAGTACCGACGGATTCATATCCAGACCGGCAGCCGAGGCGTTGGCCCGGTGATCAATACGGTTAAAGAGTGTTAGTCCCCGGCCTTTTATCGCGGCCTCTAAACGGTCGGCGGTAACGCCTACCGTGTGGCTGCTTTGCAGGCTGACCAGCCCTTCGGCCCCTTGCAGGCCAAGGGCCATCAGCAGCAGGGTGAAAAAAAACAGACGCATGATATTCCCTTTCCATGATGCAGGGCAAGATATCGCTTTTTATGGCCCCATGCCAGCGACAGGACGGGAAACCTTCTTATTTTACAGGGATGTGATACAATCGTTACCGGCCTTATTCCCCAAACAAATCGGTTTGCGGATCATCGGCGATAATGATTTCCGGTCCGTCCTCAACCACGGGTTTTACGTCCACCACAGGCTGGGCCAGCAGACGGTTGCCGCGGGCCTTCCAACCCTTCACATCCACCACCTCATCCAGTTTCATCACCTGCGCGCGACGCTCCTTTTTACGGCCGAACAGATACTTCACCTCCACTTTGGGCGCGGCCTCGTCGGAAAAGAAAGCTACAAAGCTGCCCTTTTCCCCGGAGATCAACGGCGTTATCCGGCCAATGGTATCGCTGTCAATCTTGAAACGTTTGGCATAAAAGTGCTTGCTGCCCGGATCATAATGTACCATGCTGTACACCTGCTCCGCGTCGTATTTATAGAGCCGGTCTATTTTCTCATAATTATAATGGTTGGTCAGCTCAAAGCCGGTCAGCTCCACCGTGCCGTTTTTATAGAAAACGACGATCTTGTCATCCGCTTCAAAGTTACCCAGATAGTCCCCGCGCTCGTCGCGGTTCAGGCGGCCCACGGTGGGATCGTACCAGATATCCAGCCCGCCGATGGTGGAAACGCCGGCCTCTTTTTGCGTTACCCGGCGCACCGGCCACTTGGTAAGGGTGTTGCCCTGGGAGCCGCGCCCCTTAACCATCAGGTCGGAAAAGTTGAAATCAAACTGTTTCAGGCGCGCCTTGCAGCGGGGATTCAAAAAAACGGTGACGACTTCCGATTCGCTGTTGGGGTTGGCGGTAAAGTAAAGCACCTTGCTGCCCGGCGTGCCTTTGGTCAGCACATACTGCCGGTCGCGGGTGATGGAAGTAACACTGAAGCGCTTGGCAAAGGTGCGTCCGTCCTTGCCGTCGCGGTAAACCATATTGTAAACCATGCGCTCGTCGCCCTTTTTCCACACCGCCACATGGATGATCTTTTTACCCACATAAAGCTTTTCGGCCACGCGGCTGACCACAAAGGTACCGTCTTCCTTAAAGGCGATGATATCATCGATGTCGGAACACTCGCCGACAAACTCATCTTTCTTCATACCGTAACCCACAAAACCCTCTTCACGGTTGACATAGAGCTTTTGGTTGGCCACGGCCACCCGCTTAACGGCAATGGCGTCAAACTGCCGGATTTCCGTTTTACGCGGATAATTCTTGCCGTACTTCTTGATCAGCCCCTCAAAGTAATCGATGGCATATTGGGTAAGGTGACGCAGGTTGTATTTGGTCTGCCTGATGTCCCCCTCCAGCCCCCTGATGATTTCATCGGCCTTGAAAGTGTCGAACTTGGAGATACGCTTAATCTTTATCTCGGTCAGGCGCACAATGTCATCGGTGGTGATCTCGCGGAAGAACATCGGCTTGTAGGGTTCCAGCCCCTTGTCGATGGCCCCGATCACCGCTTCCCAGGTTTCGCACTCCTCGATATCGCGGTAGATGCGTTTCTCGATGAAGATTTTTTCCAGGGACGAGAAGAGCCATTTTTCATTCAGCTCACCCAGGCGTATTTCCAGCTCGCGCCTGAGCAGGGCCACCGTGTTGCGCGTGGAGCGGCGCAGCATCTCCGATACGCCGATAAAGCGCGGCTTGTCCTTTTCGATGACGCAGGCGTTGGGCGAAATGGAGATTTCACAATCGGTAAAGGCGTACAGGGCGTCGATGGTTACATCGGGGGAGATGCCCGCCGGCAGATCGATGCGGATTTCCACATCGCGCGCCGTGTTATCCACCACCTTTTTGATTTTGATCTTACCGTTATCGTTGGCCTTAACGATGGAATCGATCAGACCGGTGGTGGTGGTGCCGAAGGGGATATCCTTGATCAGCAGAGTGCGTTTATCGGCCTGTTCGATGCGCGCCCGCACGCGGATGCGTCCGCCCTTGAGGCCGTCGTTGTAATTGCTGAAGTCGGCCGAGCCGCCCGTGGGAAAATCGGGCAGGAGCGTAAACTCTTCCTTTTTAAGAATGGCGATGGAGGCCCGCAGCAGCTCGTTGAAATTATGGGGCATGATTTTTGTGGCCAGCCCCACGGCGATACCCTCCGCCCCCTGGGCCAGCAACAGCGGGAACTTAACCGGCAAATTGACCGGTTCCTTTTTACGGCCGTCATAGGAGACCTGCCATTCGGTGGTCTTATCGTTAAAAACGATTTCCAGGGCCAGCTTGGAAAGCCGGGCCTCGATGTAGCGCGGCGCGGCGGCCGAATCCCCGGTGCGCACATCCCCCCAGTTTCCCTGGGTTTCGATCAAAAGCTCCTTTTGCCCCAGATTGACCAAAGCGTCGCCAATGGCCGCGTCGCCGTGGGGGTGGTACTGCATGGTATGGCCGATGATGTTGGCCGCCTTGTTAAAACGGCCGTCGTCCATCTGTTTCATGGAGTGCAGGATGCGGCGCTGTACGGGCTTGAGACCGTCATCCAGGGCCGGCACGGCCCGTTCCAGAATCACGTAGGAGGCATAATCCAAAAACCAGGAGCTGTACATCTCCCGGATATGCGTGGCCTGTTCGGCCGCTTGTTCTTCGTTGTTTTCGTCTGCGTTGTTCAGCTTTTCTTCGGACATAATCTCTGTTTTCGGTTCCTTTTATGCGGTTTCGGTTTCAAGGTAGTCTTTTTCAATGCGCAGATTGTTGATGATGAACTGCTGGCGCTGCGGCGTGTTTTTGCCCATAAAATAACCCAGCAGTTTTTTGATGGAGGTCTTTTCCTGCAACACCAGCGGCCGCAGGTGCATATCCTCGCCGATAAAGCTCTCGAACTCCGAGGGGGAGATTTCCCCCAACCCCTTAAAACGGGTGATTTCGGCCTGCCGGCCCAGCTTGTTCAGGGCTTCCTGCTTGGCCTCTTCATCGTAGCAATAGATGGTTTCCTTTTTATTGCGCACGCGGAACAGGGGCGTCTCCAGCACATAAACATGACCGTTGCGCACCAGATCGGGAAAGAATTGCAGGAAGAAGGTCATCAACAGCAGACGGATGTGCATGCCGTCCACATCGGCGTCGGTGGCGATCACCACGCGATTGTAGCGCAGGTTCTCCAGACCGTTTTCGATATCCAGGGCATGTTGCAGCAGGTTGAACTCTTCGTTTTCATAAACCACCTTCTTGGTCAGACCGAAGCTGTTGAGCGGCTTGCCGCGCAGGCTGAAGACGGCCTGGGTTTCCACATCGCGCGCCTTGGTGATGGAGCCGCTGGCCGAGTCGCCCTCGGTGATAAACAGGGTGCTGTTAAAACGCTGCTCCTTTTTCACATCCTGATAATGCACGCGGCAGTCGCGCAGTTTTTTATTGTGCAGATTGGCTTTTTTGGCCCGCTGGTTGGCCAGTTTTTTAATACCGGCAATCTCCTTGCGCTCCTTTTCCGATTGCTGGATACGCTTAAGCAACAGTTCGGCGGTATCCTTGTTTTTATGCAGATAGTCATCCAGTTCCTTTTTTACAAAATCGTTGATAAAGGTACGGATGGTGGGGCCGTTGGGACCCACGTTTTGCGAGCCCAGCTTGGTTTTGGTTTGCGATTCGAACACCGGCTCCTGAATGCGCACGGAAACGGCGGCCACAATGGAGGCGCGGATATCGGCGGCGTCGAAATCCTTTTTATAAAAGTCGCGCAGGGTTTTAACCACCGACTCGCGAAAGGCGGCCAGGTGGGTGCCGCCCTGAGTGGTATGCTGACCGTTGACGAAGGAGTAATACTCCTCGCCGTACTGGCTGGCATGGGTCATGGCGATTTCAATATCCGCCCCGCGAAAGTGCATGATGGGGTAGCGTATGGCCTCGGCGTCGGTTTTGCGGTTGAGCAGATCCAACAGACCGTTGGGCGAGTGGATCTTCTCGCCGTTAAAATTGATGGTCAGCCCGGCATTGAGATAGGCGTAGTTCCACATCTGGCTTTCCAGAAAATCGGGGATAAAGTGATAATTCTTGAAAATCTCGCTATCGGGACGGAACTCCACCAGCGTGCCGTTGCGCTGGGTGGTCAGCTCCACGGGGTGTTCCTTTATCACCTCGCCGTAGGCAAACTCATAAACCTTCATCTTGCCGTCGCGCACGGACTGCACCTTAAAATATTCCGAAAGGGCGTTTACCGCCTTGGTGCCCACGCCGTTCAGGCCCACCGATTTTTGAAAGGCCTCGGAGTCGTACTTGCCGCCGGTGTTGATTTTAGCCACGCAATCGAACACCTTGCCCAGGGGAATGCCGCGGCCGTAGTCGCGTATCTTTACGCTTTGCTGACTGACCTTCACTTCGATGGTTTTGCCAAAGCCCATCACATGCTCATCGATGGAGTTATCCAGGATTTCCTTAACCAGCACGTAAATGCCGTCATCCTGCGCGGAGCCGTCCCCCAGTTTTCCGATATACATCCCGGGACGCAGGCGGATGTGTTCTTTCCAGTCCAGTGAGCGGATATTGTCTTCCGTGTATTTCGCTGCAGACATCGTTTTCCTATGATTGGTTTCAGGTGTGGCCGAATATACGTAAAAATAAAAAATATGCACAAACGTACATCCGCATTTATTGAGATAATTGAAAATATTCCGTGGCGGGGTGAGACGGTTCCGGGTTTTGTGGAGGGGAGATTCGGAAAGACCTTTCTGCCGCGCCCCGCGCCGGGACAGGAATAGCGCCGGACTACGCTTTCGGCAAAGGTAATGGCTGTTCCCTTCCTTATTCGTCTGCCGATGGGGCCAAAAGCTTTTCTATTTCGCTCATCAGTCCCGTACTTGGCTTTTTGGCATTCGGGTCTATAATTTTACCGTCTTCCCCAATAAGAACATAGCGGGGAGAAGAAGTGACGTCATAGTTTCTGCCGAGAATCCCAGACCAGTTTTCGTTGGCCCACAGGTTCAGACCGGACATGTTATACCTTTTTAGAGCAGTTTTCCATACGGTTTCCCGTGTCCGGTTGAGACAGATGTTGATCAGCATAAAGTCCCGGTTTTCAAAACGTTTATGGAGAGCCCTTTCGTAAGGTATTTCAAAAACACAGGGCGAACATCCGGGAAACCAGAAGTTGAGCAAAACAAGCCGGCCCCTGAAGTCGCTTAAATTATAATAGGCGCCCTCCTCGTCGGGCAAATAAAAGTTAAACGCGGTATCTCCGGCTTTAAGTAAAAATTTATTTCGTCTGATTTCGGAGAGGATTTTTTTTATCTTCTTATCCCGGATCCGTGCCAGGCCCGGAGCGGCGAGGGAATCATATAAATCCGCAAAGCCCAATTGAAGGGCCATGAGGAATTCATTACTCAGGTAAACCGAGGTCACCGGTGGGCTTAACAGGCTATCCGCCAGGCGCGGCGTTAGTTCAAACATCCTTTTAAAATAGCTTCTTTTATCAAGCCGCGCCCCTTCCCTGTTCAGAAAGTGTTTATATAAATAAGCTGTGATATACCATAGATATTCCATTGAAAACAGCGCATCACGGTTGTCCAGCGGCAACTCCTCCCAAAACGAAAAATAGTCCGCAGGTACCTCCACTTCCCGTTGAAGCATCGTTCTGCGATATTTGGGAACCAGGGCCATTCTTTCCGCCTTGCCGTAAATAATGGCCGCCCTTTCCTTTTTGTAATACCAGTCGGGCAGGGTGTTTTCCTTATGGTATTCCTCCAAAAAAGCCAGCTCTATCCTTTCCAGGGAATCCGTTTTAACCCGCAGGGTGTTTAAATCCATGGTCGAGTTGCGAAAGCGGCCTATATCCTTATAATGGCGGAAAGGATAGGCGGCGTTTCTGTCATTTATATATTGTGATATAACAGCCTGCCGGCCCATAAAGAAAACCGCCTGTTTCGGAGGCGACGGCCGGGCAAAATCCACGGAAATCTCCAAAGTATCGCCGGGAACCAGATACAGGGAAAAACCTTCAACGGTATCAATACCCATATAGGCCTCCACCGGAAAATAAACATCCGGATTGAGGATCGTGGCGGAATCGGGAGAGATAAGTGAATTAATGGTAACCTTTTCCGGGGGCAGAATGGGATAATAGGAGAGGGAAAGCCGCAGCGTGTCCTTAAGGTTTATGGAAGAAATCTTTATGTACGATTTTTGACCGTAGCCGATCTCCGGCTTACCGGCAAAAGCGGAAAGTGAACATAAAAGCAGAATTATAAGGACAACAGGTTTCATCCTCTCTCCCCGGTTGTTCCGTTATTGGTTGCCTGCATGGTTATGGCTAAAATATACAGCTAAAACAGCAGGTTCTATATCATATCAAACATGTTTGGGCGGATTGCCGCCTCCTTTATCTCCCCGACGCTTTTTTCACCGGCTGGCGCAAAACGGTTTTCAGTTTTTCCGGCGCTGTCTTTCGAGGGTCTCCCAGATAAATTTCATGATGCTTGCCGTTTTCAACATAACCTTTTTTGGGAATGATTTCAACATGCAGTCTGGAGAGGAGCGGCCCTTCATCCGCATAGGGGCCAATATGCATAATTTGCAGGGAGAGTCCCTCGTCATAGGCCTCAAAGCGCATTTTTTTTAAGGCCGGCGGATTCTTAGACTTTTCAACCAAACGAGAAGCTTCCCCGAACATTTCCTCCGTTATCCATGAAGGCTGCATGATCATTGCCGTCCACTCCCACCCCTCCTTGTTGCCGGCGGTAAAGACGCTCATATCCTCAGCCCACCACAGCCCTTCCAGCGGGGGCACCACATAATCCCTTGACAACATTTTCTTACTTATAAACTTAAGCTTATAGGCCACGGCATACAGCGCCTCGATGGCCTCCTTATAGGACACGGATGTATTGGGGTCTCCCCGGCCATCGATCATAATAAAATTCATCTCCGGAACGGTTACCACCTCAAACTCCTTTGACGATGGGGCATAAAGGTGCTTCAGCTCCTTTTTAAAATCAACCTTTATCATTTTCTTTCTCCAATCGTTGAATAATGTCTTCAATCATTTTTATTTCCGCTTCAATCATGGTCTGGCTGTAGACAAACATGGAGTCCACAAAATAAGGAAGCGTCCCCTGAGCGGAGCGCTTTTCACGCAACTGATTTAAACGCAGCAACAGCCCCTCATGGTGTTTTGTAAGGGCACTTATGGCCTCGGCCCCGTTGACCACGGGCAGATTGGCCAGCCCCAGCAGGATGGGCGGATAGCAGCGAAAAGGGGTCGCTAAAACATCCAGCGTCTTTTGCCGGCATATTTTCCGGCCGGCAGGGGTGATGTAAAACACCTTGCGCGCCGGCCCGCGACCGGGTTTTTTCTCGTTGCGGCCTTCAAGCAGTCCTTCCTTCTCCAGCTTGTTCAGCAGATAGTAAATTGAGGAAAAACCTATTTCCGTCCACTCACGCATACCGCGCTCAACAATGGTTTTTTCGATATCATAGCCATGACGGGGGCGTTCCGACAGCAGACTTAAAACAGCGAATTCCGCGTTGGTCATAACATACCTGCCTTTTATGTTCTAATATTAGAATATAAGGGTCATATTTGCCGGTAGCAACTTTTTTTTGGGGACACGGTAAACGACCGCTTATTCACTTCAAGTATGGCCTGTTACAGGTGAGTAGCCCAACAGAGCGGACAATTCTTTTCCAAACGGAAAAGGCCTTAAGGGAGGAACGGACTTTCGCATGACGTTTTTATGAAGATAAGCAGGTTGTATGATTATTCGATCACCATCCGCAGCCAAATCAAAGTCATTATCAATGCCGCTTTGACGCAGGATGATCTTTGGGGTCTTAGGCTCGGGAATTCCCGTTTTATGATTAGGACACAACATCCGGAGATCAGCTGGGGGAATCTGCCGTTACCGCAAAATAAATTTACGAGAACAAAACATCTTTTTTCCGGCGCCTTGCTTTATTAAGGCACCCGTTCAATCAATATGTCGTTATCCGGTATAATATAAGTGTCCGATGGAACTGTCACCAAAACAATATTTCTTATACTATTTTTTCTCAATACATTTAATAACTTTGATACTACGGACATTTTGCAATGACGATCGATGTATAAAATATAATTTTGGGGTTTTCCAGATTCCTTTTTAACTGCTATAAATTCAGACAGCTTTTCAATACTTACGTGATTTTCATTAATTACAATTTGGTACTTATGGGAAACCCATATTCTATTCATGTCTGTCCGCTTTGCCACAAAAGTAAAAGATTTTGACTCTGCCACTTCAGGTAGAATTACACTAAGACCTTTAAATTCTCTTGAGATCGGTGCAAAAGAAAAAAAGATTATACTGCCCACTCTTAAAGCAAACAACATCAAAACCCAAAAAGTAATTGTATAATAAAGACGAAAATTTTTAGATCTTCTGAAAAGGATATCATTCCTGTAAGAAGTGGGATAATATTTCCTGGAAAATCTTCTTTTAGTTTCCGAGCGGTTTTTTGTCGGAGAATATCCCAATATCATTTTAAGAACTTATTTTATTGGTAAAAAACATAAGAACCCTTTCATGGATAAACCTAACTAAATTTAATACAACTAAGTGATTTACACAAAACCATTTACGGGCTCTGTTTTTATTCTGAACAAACGTGATTTCCTACCACCTCTACAATTTTTTTACCCACACCCCGGGGAGAAGAATAGTGTATATCCAAAGCGTAACCCCCAGATTCATCCGGGGGGAAGGGAAAGGCATACAACATTCCCTATCCGTTTCAACGGGTTGAGGTATGCGGCGGAAACATAAGACGTCTCTTCGCCGCACATACCGAAGGAGCGGCCGGACTTACTCGTAGCCGAAACGGTTGAGCGCCGTTTTATCCTTGCGCCAGTTATGCAACACCTTCACCTTCAGTTCCAGATATACCGGACGCTGCAGAAAATATTCGATCACCTGCCGGGCCAGTTGGCCCACCTTTTTCAGCTTGGCCCCGCCCTTGCCGATCAATATCCCCTTTTGCGAGTCCCGTTCCACATAGACCACGGCGCGGATATAATCCTTGTTGTTCTCACGTTCCTTAAACTCCTCGATCACCACATCGGTGCTGTACGGAATCTCCTCATGAAAGGAGCGAAAAATCTGTTCGCGGATAATCTCGGCCACAAAAAACCGTTCCGGCTGATCAGTCAGCATATCCGGGGGATAAAAGGCCGGCCCTTCCGGCAACAGCTTTTTGATCTCCGCCATCAACTCCTCCAGACCGTCCCGTTTTTCGGCGGAAACGGGTATCAGGGCATGGGGATGCAGGGCTTCGTTATACAGGGTCATCAGCGGCAGCAGCTTCTTTTTTTCCAGCAGATCGATTTTATTGAGCACGACGATCAGCTTGCGCCCTTTCAGATATTTCAGCGGCCAGCCCAGGTCTATGGGATGCCGGCGACCGGTAACGTCCACCATCAGCAAAACAATATCAGCATCGTCCAGGGCCAGCTCGATCTGGCGGTTCATCTTGCGGTGCAGTTCGTATTTCGGCTTGACGATGCCGGGCGTATCCAGAAAAATGCACTGCATATCTTCCCGGTTTAAAATGCCCAGGGCGTTACGCCGGGTGGTTTGCGGCCGCGAAGAGACGATACCGAGACGTACGTCCAGCAAATGGTTGAGCAGGGTGGACTTTCCGGCGTTGGGCAGCCCGATGATAACGGCATAGCCGGATTTAAAGGATGTTGACATGATTAACCTATCACGCTTAACAGGATGAAGATGTTTTGCAAACGGGCGTTCAACGGTTCAAACTCCGTATCCCGCGCCGCGTTATCCATTTTAAACTCACAAATAACACCGCTTTTACCGATAAAAAAATAGGCCAGTTTGTCAAAACGGCCCACGGCGTTTATAAATTCTTTCTTAGCGGCCAGCCGTTCCAGCTTCCGGTTTTTGTCCGGCATCAGATGATAGCGCCTTCCCCCGGCCTCCACCACCGTTTCGGAAAGGGGATTTTCCGGGTTCTGATCTTCCAGCCAGCCGCTTTCGGCGATGGTCAGCGTCAACGCGCTGTCTGCGTCGATGGAGATATCCATATAATTTACGCGTCCCGACGGTCCTTTTTCACTGCTGAAATTTATGGTAATATCCCGGTTATGGATTTTACCCTTGTACACCGGGCGGGCGGCAAAACCGTTACGGATCACCTGTCCGCCGTAACGGTCTTCCAGATCCAGCAGATTGCGATGGGCGGCATCCCACAGGCCCTTGCGCAAAAAAATCAACGCGAGCCATAACAACAAAAGCAAAACCACAACCATGGAAACAATAAGCAGCATACAATCTCCTAAGCGATATAAATAGGCAAGGGGGTAAAGGTGACAATAAAAACCACATAGGAAAGATAGCCCAGCAGGCGGCGCCCCGGCGTTAGCGGCAGGCTTTCATCCAGCGTGGGCGGATGTTTGAAACGGATAAAGACCAAAATAAGAATCGTCCACAACACATAAACCGTGGAGTCAAAACGGCTGATCAGGTAAATGTTTAAAAAGACCAGCAGGGCAAAGGCCAGCAACGCTATGCGTCCGGCGCGCTCGCCGAACAGGGCGTGGGTGATGTGCCCGCCGTCCAGTTGGCCGATAGGCATCAGGTTGATGGCCGTAACCAGCAGACCGAACCAGCCGGCAAAAATATAGGGAAAATGATAGATTTCCGACATGGGCAGCCAGCTCTTTCCGGTGGCCGTTTTTATAAAATCAAACAACAGATTGTCGCCAAGGGTCAGGGCAATGCTCTGGCTTTGATCCATGGGATGCAGCGTTTCCAGAAAGGCCCATACACTTTGCTGATCCGGCAGGCGGCTGAAGCCAAGCCACAGGAAGAAGATGCTCATCACCACCCCGGCCAGGGGCCCGGCCACCCCCACGTCAAACAGGGCCCGTTTATCGGGGATGGGCGATTTTATCTTGATAAAGGCACCGAAGGTTCCCGGATGAAAAGCGGGAATGTAAAAAGGAATAAAAAAAGGCAGCGTGACCCTGATTTTATGAAAGCGGGCCGCCAGATAATGCCCCATTTCATGCACCAGCAAAATGGACAGCAGGGCAAAGGAATAATCCAGGCCACTAAAAAAATCGGCCCAGGAGTTAAAGGGATCGCGCATGATGAACTGCGCCCCCACCAGGGAGGTGGTGACCACAGTCAGGAGCAGCAAAAAAACATGCAGAATGTAGTTATCCCGCGCCGGCGCCCGGTCCGACGCCAGAATGCGCAGATAGTAGTTACGCGCGTTGGCCTCCACCCGGCTGACCAGCCCCCGCATTTCCAGGGCATATTGCAGGGAAGCCAGCATTTCCGGCGTGATGGCTGACTTTTTTTGCTTATAGACCAACTGGCCGTACAGGCGGGCCCAGATATCTTTTTTCATAGAGCCGCCTAATATTTCGGCGGCAATGCGGGCGCGTCTTTTTGAATACACTTTTTTTCCTTATCTCAATGGGGTCAACCCGTTGAATTTACAGGAAGGGCCGTTAAATAGCATAATTCCCCGATAAAAAACCGCCGTTTATTTCTCTTTTTTTTGCCGGATTTTACCGGTCATCGGCACAAAGCGCACCGGCAGCACGCTTTCCATGTGCAAACCATGTTGATCCTTGGTAATCACATTCAGCTCCTGCACATATTCGCCCACCGGGATAACCATGCGGCCGCCCTCCCTGAGCTGCTCCAGCAGCAGGGGCGGAATGCTTGGCGGGGCGGCGGTAACCACAATGGCGTCAAAGGGCGCTTTTTCCGGCCAGCCGGCATAGCCGTCGCCATGGCGGATAATGATATTATCATAACCCAGTTTTTTTACCGTTTCCCGGGCATGTTCAGCCAATTCGCCAATGATTTCGATGGAATAGAGCGTATCGACGATCTGCGCCAGCACCGCCGCCTGGTAACCGGAACCGGTGCCGATTTCCAGAACGCGGTCACCCGGCTTAACGTGCAACTGCTCGGTCATAAAGGCCACAATATAGGGCTGACTGATGGTTTGCCCGTAACCGATGGAACGTGCTTCATCCTTATAGGCATTGATCCGGTCCGCTTCCGGTACAAAGGCCTCGCGCGGGACGGTACGCATGGCCCGGATCACGGCGCTGTCCCGCACGCCGCGGGCGATAATCTGCCGTTCCACCATTTGCTCGCGAAGTTCCATGATTTTTTCCGCCGTTAATTCTCTCTTTTTTTCAGGCTTGCACGCCGCCAAAAGAGCCAAAGCAGCAAGCACTATCATCAGCGGTCGCATAGCAGAGCCTCCACATGGCTGTGTACACTTCGGGCCAGGGCGGCTATATTATAGCCCCCTTCCAGCGTGGAAACGATTCGGCCCCGGCACCGTTTTTCGGCCAGGGTCCGCGTCATGCGCGTCATCTCCCGGAAGCCCGCCTCCGTTACCCGCATACCCCCCAGGGGATCATCGACGTGGGCGTCAAAGCCGGCGGAGACAAAAAGAAGGTCCGGCCGGCAGCGTCGTTCCGCCTCTTCCAGAGCCCGGCCCAGGGCGTCAATATAGGCTCCGTCGTCCGATCCCGGCGGCATCGGCATGTTCAGCGTATGGTCCAGGCCGCGACCGCGACCGCGTTCGTCGCTCATACCACTGTGGGGATAAAGGGGATGTTGGTGCAGGCTGATAAACATCACCCGATCGCTTTCATAAAAAATATCCTGTGTGCCGTTACCGTGGTGCACATCCCAGTCAATAATCAGAACCTGTTCTATACCCTCGCGGCCAAGGGCGTGGGCGGCAGCCACAGCCACATTGTTAAACAAACAAAAGCCCATGGGCCGTTTTTTTTCCGCATGATGCCCCGGCGGCCGGCACAGGTTTAGCGCAACACAGACATCATCCTCCCGCAACACCGCGTCCACGGCGTCACAGGCGCCGCCCGCCGCCAGCAGGGCTGCTTCCACGCTGGCCGGTGAAACTCGGGTGTCCGCGTCCAGTTGGGCATGGCTTCCCTTCAGGGATAATATGCGTTCCACCATGCGCGGATCATGCACTGCCCGCAGCCGCGTCTCTTCCACCGGCCGCGGCCGACGCCAGTCCAGTTTTTTATTCAGGACGCTGCTTTTTAAAAAGGTCGCCGTTTTTTCCAGACGGGCCGCCTTTTCCGGATGAGTGGGCCCCGGGTTATGCTCCAAACACAGGGGATCATAAAAAACAGCCGTTCGCGTGTCCATTATTGCAATTTCGGAAAATATATTTTAAAGGATGTGCCTTCATTGACGCGGGATTCTACTTCGATGCGCCCCTTTTGTTCTTCAATCAGTTTTTTTACGATAGCCAGCCCCAGACCGGTACCCCCCTTTTTTCCGCTTGTGACAAAGGAGTCGAACAGTTTGTCCTGAATTTCGGGCGGAATGCCGCTGCCGTTATCGGTCAGGGAAAAAACAACATCACCCCCGTCCTGCCCGGCGGTAATGGAGAAACGTCCCCCCGGCGGCATGGCCTCCAGGGCGTTCTTCATGATGTTCATGAATATGCGCTGGATCTTTTCCGGATCGACATAGATCATGCTGGCCACCTTGCATTCGGTATGGAACTCATACCCCTTTTTGACCACATCATCCTTAAAGAATTTTTCAAAATCATCCAGTATTTTATTCACGGCGCATTTAACGGGCAGCACGCTGGACTTTCCCTTGGCAAAATCCAGAACATCGGTGGTCATGTTGGTTAAGAACTTGATTTGCTGAATAACAATATCAGCGTACTCGCGGCGCGCTTCGGCATCTTCCTCCTCCTGCAGCAAATCGACAAAGCCGTAAATGTTATTCATGGGCGTGCGTAAATCATGGACGATGGTACTCATCATATTGCCAATGGCGGAAAGACGCTCGGCCTTTATCTTTTCTTCCCGCAGGCGGAAGGTTTCGATGGTGCGCGATATCTGGCTGGTAATCGATGCCAGCAGGCGTTCATCGTCGCGGCTGAAATAATCATCACGAGCCGATTTGTTCAGCAGCTCCAGCACGCCGATCACCGTATCGTCTATCAGTAGCGGCACACAGGCTACCTGCCGTATCTCCATGCCGATCTTATCGCCAAAGGCCTGTTTAAAGCGCGGATCATCCCCGGTGTTGTTGGTAATGTATATTTCGCCGCTTTTCACCACCTGTCCCACGATGCCGCTCTCTCCGGAAAAGTGAATTTCCGAAAGGGCCACGGGGTCGATGTTTTTCACCACCCGGTTGTTAAACTCACCGCTTTTGGGATCACGCAGGGTAATCAAACCCGCTTCCACGCCCATGGTGGTGGCGATTTTGTCAATGGAAATAGAGAGCAGTTCATCCAGATTAGCGGCCGTGTTCACCTCCCGTTCCAGCTCAAACAGCAGATCCAGCTCGTTCAGTTTCTTTTCCAGCTTGGAGTAAAGGGAGGTGTTGTTGAGAGCGATGGCAATTTGCGAAGCCATGCTGGCCAGCATCTCTTCATCTTCCTTTTCAAAAACGCCGTCCTTTTTGTTCAGAATCTGCAGCACACCGATAATAGCCCGTTCGCGGGTTTGGTCGGTGGTAGCCTCAAAAATGGGCATACACAGAATACTGCGCGTTTTATAACCGGTCTTTTTATCGATAGCGGGATTAAAGCGGTCATCCTTATAGGCGTCGGGGATGTTGATCACCTCGCCCGTTTTAGCCACATGGCCGGCGATACCCACGCCTATTTTCAGACGGATTTCGGTAATTTCCGCATTCTGGGCAATCTTGGACCACAGTTCGCCTTTTTCCTGATCAACGATATAAAAGGTACCCCGCTCCGCATGCATCAGGGTGTTTACTTCCTGAATGACCACCATCAGCAGCCGTTCGATATTCAGCTCTGAGCTCAGCGCCTGACCGATATGCTGTATGGAATCCATTTCCAGCTTTTTCCGGGCCAGCTCTTTGCGTAGTTGTGCTAATTCCTGAGATGTATCCATAAATCTAAGTCCGTTTATTTTGCTTATATAAAATAGGAAGAGGTCGGGTTATCGTCAAGATAAGGCAATTTATCACCCGTAAAAACAAAAAAAGGGATTGAGTTCCCCCAATCCCTTTATTTTTTAAACTGTTTATACTAATTAAATGATGAAATCGCCCGGTCGACGGTTTCGTAGGTCTCAAAAACCTTGATCAGTTGTGTAATCATCAACAGGCTTTGCACTTTTTCGGTAACGCGGGCCAATACCAGGCGTCCGCCGGCGTTATCCAGGGTTGTTTTAGATGCCATCAACACGCCCATGCCGGAACTGTTCATCCACTTTACATCACCCAGATCGATAACGATATTCTTGATGCCGTCATGAATCAGCCCTTTGACATGGTCATGAACTTCGGTGGTTTCCGGTCCTCCCATCATTTTCCCGGAAAGGGATAAAATGGCGATATGATTCTCAATTTTTTCTTTAATCTTCATGAAACGTCTCCTTGCATACCGGTTGATGAAAATAAAATAAGAAGCACAATGTTGACAAGCAAAAGGAAATTATACTTCCCCGTTCTCATCCTCTTCTTCGTAATAGAGACGGATTTTGTTCTCGAAAAATTCCTGCTGGGCCACCACCGTGGGATTAATCTCTTTCTCGAACTTAATATCTTCCATCAATTCACGATCATAAATATCGGCTTCATCGTACAGATCCATGTCCGAGAACATTTCGTTGTCTTTTTTCTTTTCGATGCGCTCCGTATTGATATGCCGGGCACGCGCCGAGATGAGCAGGCAGGCTTCATAAATATTTAGTTTCTTTTCACGAAGACTTTTCAGATCTAATGTTTGTATGGCCATCCGGTTTTTCCTCTCGGTATTAAAAATTAGCTGACAAATTTAAAACCGTGGGATGCTATTGTCAAAATTATTTATTAAAAGAATCCGTGGAACAATTGAAAATAGAACAGAATTTCACTATTTTTATAAACCTTATTGCCTATTTAAATAAAACAAAGAATTAAAAGAATGGAGGAAAATCATGTCATCGGAAAATGGAAGTGGTTTTTTTAGCGGTTTGGTTGTTGGTGGCGCCATCGGTTTAATCGCCGGTGTTTTGTTTGCTCCCAAGTCGGGCCGGGATATCCGGGAAGAACTTTTTAATGACAGTGACGATATTATTAAAAAGGCCAAGGATGAACTGGACAAGATTTATGACGAGCTTACCGAGCTTAAAAACAAGGTGGGCGGCGTTGAAAAAAGCATGAAAACCGCCCCGGCGGAAACCGCCGAAGAGCGTGCCTTTGAAGAAAGTCTTAACTCCATAGATGAAGAGACGGACAGCGAAGAGACCAAAACTAAAGAGTCATAAATTTAAAGGTTAGGGTTTTACATGTACTGGGAAATCGCTTTTGTTGTTTTTTTGGCGGCTCTTACGGCGCTGGTGGTATTATTAATCCCCATAGTTCTGCAATTAAAGGAATCGGTGGGCAAGCTCAACCAAACCCTGGATACGGTGAACAAAGACCTGCCGGAAGTGATGAGTAATCTGAAGGATCTCTCCGGCAATCTGACCAATACCACCGTAAAAGTTGAAACGGCCATTAGCAGCCTTGCCGAAATAGAAGAGGCCTTTACCCATCAGATAAAAGCCCGCCTGGCCACGCTGGGCAGCGCGCTGAGTACGGTTATCAAACTGGTCGGCGTTCTTTCCGGCAAAAGAAAAAAGAAATAAACTATCCGCCTGCCTCGATGCAGGCCGGATAGCGGTATCTTATACCTACAAACATGACGATGGGAGCTTGGCGTCGCTTCGGCCTTTTCCCGGGCTCCCCAATTCCCCATTCCCGTCGTCATCCCACAATAAAGGAGTTCTTATGTCAAAAATCGGTCAAAAAGTATGGAAAAACGGCGAGTTCATCGACTGGGACGATGCTCACATTCATGTTATGTCTCATGTTATTCACTACGGCACCTCCGTATTCGAAGGTATTCGCTGCTATAAGACCCCGAATGGTCCCGCCGTCTTCCGCCTGCGCGACCATATGCAGCGCTTGCTCAACTCCGCCCGTATCTATCGCATGGAACCGGAATTTACCGTGGATGAACTGGTTGAGGCCGTTTTGGAAACCATCCGTGTCAACAAACTGGAAGAATGTTATATCCGGCCGGTAATTTTCCGGGGCTTCGGTAAATTTGGCGTCAATCCGCTGGACAACCCCATAGAGACCTATATCGCTGTTTGGGAATGGGGTAAATACCTGGGCCCCGAGGCACTGGAGCAAGGCGTGGACGTTATGGTTTCCAGCTGGAACCGCATCGCCCCCAATACCCTGCCGGCCATGGCCAAGGCCGGCGCCAACTATATGAACAGCCAGCTTATCAAAATGGAAGCTATTTTTAACGGTTATACCGAAGGCATCGCCCTTGACCATCAGGGCTTCCTGGCCGAGGGCAGCGGGGAAAATCTTTTTTTGATCAAGGGTAAAACCGTTTTCACCCCGGAACTCAGCTCCGCCGTGTTACCGGGGATTACCCGCTCGACGGTCATCCACCTGGTGGAATCGCTGGGTATGAATCTGGCGCGCGAGGCCCTGCCCCGGGAAAGCCTTTATATTGCCGATGAGATATTCTTTACCGGTACGGCGGCAGAGATTACTCCCATTCGCTCCGTGGATAAGATCAAGGTGGGCATCGGAAAACGCGGCCCCGTAACCAAAAAATTGCAGGATATGTTTTTCGGCATTTTTGACGGCAGCACGGACATTCCCCGGGAATGGCTGACACATATTTAAAAAACATTCCTTCTATTTAAAGCCCGCCTCAGGCGGGCTTTTTTTACAGACCGAAGGTTAGAATGATAGTGGTGATGCTTAAATAGATCAGCAGGCCAATGATATCATTGGTGGTGGAAACCAGCGGTGCCGCCGCCAGGGCCGGGTCGATATTCAAACGCTTAAAAATCAAAGGTACCAGCGCGCCCAAAACCGTGGCGTTATTGATCACTAAAAACATGGAGGTGGCCAGGATGGTGGCAAAGACAAAACCGTCCCACAGGTAAACAATGCCAAAAAGCAGCAGGGAAAAAAACATACTGTTGAGCAGGGAAATGCGAAACTCCTTAAACAGCCTGCGGCGCGTATCCCTCAACTCGATATCACCCGTGGCCAGACCGCGAACCACCGTTACCGAAGCCTGTTGACCGCTGGAGCCGCCCATGGCCATCACCACGGGAATAAACAGGGCCGTGATAATACGTTCGTTCAGGGTAGCCGAAAAAAGGCTGAGAATGTAGGCGGCCACCATTTCTCCGGTAAAAGCCACCAGCAGCCAGGGAACGCGGGCCCGGGCAATCCTGAAGGCGGAATCTTCCTGAATTTCCTCATCGGGAGCACCGGCAATACGCGCAATATCCTCGGAACCCTCTTCCTCCAACACATCAACGATATCGTCAATGGTGATGCGCCCCACAAGGCGGCCATCGCTATCCACAACCGGCGCGCTGACTAAATCGTACTTTTTAAAGTGCTGGGCCACATCTTCCTGATCCATCTCCACATGGATGGGGTTTACATCCGCGTCCATAATGGCCGTCAGCTTTTCTCCGCCACGGGCCAAAACCAAATCGGTCAGATTAACATTGCCCAGATAAACCTGGTTGTCATCGACCACCCAGATGTTGTAGAGGTTATCCACCTCGTCACGCATTTCGCGCAGCTTTTCGATGGTCTCGTTGACCGTGGCGTCCGCGGGCATGGCCAAAACTTCCTTGGCCATAATGCCACCGGCGCTGTCTTCATCGTAGTCCAGCAGCTCCTTAACATCGTCGGAAACATCGTCTTCCAGGGTATCCAGCACCCGCTCCTTAACATCCTCGGGCAGGTCGGCCACCACATCGGCGGCGTCATCAGAATCCATCTCATGGATAATGGAGGAAATACGCTGGTCGGAAACCTCTTCCAGTACATCCTCGGCCACCGGCGTATCCAGTTCCGGTAACACTTCGGAGGCCAGTTCCGTGGGCAATAGGCTGAACACAAAACGTCGCTCATCCTTATCCAGCCGGTTGAGTATCGCTTCGATATCGGCGGGATGCATGTCGATCAGTATATTGAGAAGAGCGGTTTTTTGTCCTTCATCAATCAACGATTGTATATCCGGCAAGATGCTGTCTACCTGCAGTTCCGCCATGAGTATTTCCCGGATTTAAGGGTGGATTTTTTGATTTATTTCGTTAGACAGTTGCTTGAACAGGGCTATCGAAAGCTGTTCCGGCCGCGCGTCCAGCGGTACGGATTGAAGGGAATATACAATGGAACGGTCAATAATTCTACATAAAGAGTTACGCAACATCTTGCGGCGATAGTTAAAAACCGCGCGCAGCACTTTTATAAACAAGGCGGGGTTTTCCAATCCCTCCACCTCACGATAAAAATCAAAGCAAACAACGGAAGAATCCACTCCGGGCATGGGGGTAAAGTTTTTTTTGCCTATGGTGAACAAAACACGCACATCGGCAAAAGCCCTTAAACCGACCGACAGGATGCCGTAACTTTTACTGCCCTCCGCGGCCACGATGCGTTCGGCCACCTCTTTTTGCATCATAATCACTGCCCGGGATATAAGCCGGCGATGATCCCGCAGCCGGAAAAGGATGGGCGTGGTAATATGGTAAGGGATGTTGCCGATAATTTTAAGCGGCTGTTCTTCCGTAGCCACCTCTTCCAGCGGCCACTTTAAAAAATCGGCATGTACGGGCTTTACGGGACCACCCAGGGCCAGCAACTGTTCATGCCAGCGCCCGTCCAGCTCCACCGCCCAAAAGGCGCGCAGCGGTTTTTGGTTCAACAGACGGGTCAGTATACCGGGCCCGGGACCTATTTCCACCACGCTGTCGGAAGCGCTCACCTCCAGCGCCTCAACTATTTTTTTGGCCAGGGCCGGTTGGTTTAAAAAATTTTGACTGTACTTCTTTAAAGCCGGATGGGCATACTTCATCAGATAGTCAGGGTGAAGAGATGTTTGGCATTGGCGGTGGTCGCTTCGGCCAGTTCCTTTACATCCATCTCTTTCAGTTCGGCAATTTTTTTGGCCGTGTGGATAACAAAGGAAGGCTCGTTGCGTTTGCCCCGGTGTGGCGCCGGGGTGATAAAGGGGCTGTCGGTTTCCAGCAGCATGCGATCCACCGGCGTAAGCCGGGCCAGTTCATCCTGGCCGCGGGGATCCTTAAAGGTTACCCCGCCGGTGTAGGAAACAAAGAAGTTGGTTTTAAGCACTTCCCCTAAAAAAGCCGCGTCACCGCTAAAGGAATGCAGTACCCCGCCCACATCGGTGGCCTTCTCTTCCACCAGGGTTTTCAGCACATCGGCATGGGCTTCGCGGTTATGGACGATCACCGGCAGGTTTACACGGCGGGCCAGTTCAATCTGCCGGACAAAGGCGGCCATTTGAATCGCTTTTTCGGTATACATTTTATAATAATCCAGACCGATCTCTCCAATAGCCACCACCTTTTCATGCGCGGCCATTTTTTCGATTTCGGCATAATCCTCATCACCTGCTTCGGCGCAATCGGAGGGATGTATACCCACGGCGGCAAAGATAAAGGCGTAATTCTCGGCCAGCTCTATGGCCCTGCGCGATGTTTCCAGGCTGGTGCCGATGGTGATAATGGCCGAAAGCTTATTTTCAATCGCCCGCTGAATAACCGCGTCACGGTCTTCATCAAAGGATTCAAAATCCAGATGGGCATGGGTATCGATATACATGTTTTCTCTTTTCGTTAGCTAATTTTACTGCCGGACGGTATTTCGCGCATAGGGGGTCAACAGACTCAGGCGGCCGTCTTTTTCCGCGGAAAGCAGCATCCCCCGTGATTCTATGCCGCGCAATTTCACCGGCTTCAGATTGGCGATGATGATGATATCCCGCCCTTCCAGCTCTCCGGGCTCATATTGTTCGGCAATGCCGCTGACAATGGTACGGCTTTCTCCGCCCACATCCAGCTCTATTTTCATCAGCTTGTCGGTTTTGGGTACCCGTTCGGCCTTTACAATGCGTGCCGTACGCAGATCCAGCTTTTTAAAATCGTCGAGAGTGATTTCCGGAAGGCTCTCTTCCTCCTCCTGGCTTGAAGTGGAGTTCTTGTTTTTTTGCAAACGCTTGATTTCTCCGGCAATGAGATTGTCCTCAATTTTTTTAAAAACAATCTCCGGCGGATTCAGGGAATGCCCTTCCTTCATGGAAAGTTCAGCGGCGTCCGCCCAACTGAAGTCTTCCGGTCTGTTTAATTGCCCGCGAATTTTCTTGCCGGTAAAGGGCAACAGCGGGTCAAATAAAACAGAAAGGGCGTAAGCGGTTTGCAGGCAATAGTGGATGGTGGTCGCGCAGACATCCGGCGCCTCCTTGCGTGTTTTCCAGGGCGCCTTATCATTAAAGTATTTATTGGCGCCGCGGGCCAGATCCATCACTTCGCGTACATAGTTTTTGTATTGGTGGCCGTCGATCAAGGCCCCCAGTTTGTCCGGCGCCTCTTTCAAACGCCGGATCAACGCTTCGTCCTGTGCGTCGCGCGTTGCCGCCGCCGGTACCTTGCCGTCAAAATAGCGGTGGGCAAAGGTCAGTGTGCGGTTTAAAAAGTTACCCAGAATATCGGCCAGCTCGTTATTGTGACGGGCCTGAAAATCCTTCCAGGAGAAGTCGGCGTCTTTGGTTTCGGGCATGATGGAGGCCAGGCAATAGCGCAAGGAATCAGCTTCAAACTTTTCCAGATAGTCATGCAGCCACACGGCGTAATCGCGGCTGGTGGAGAGCTTGTCCCCTTCCAGATTGAGAAATTCGTTGGCCGGCACGTTTTCCGGCAAAACAAAATCACCGTGAGCTTTTAACACGGCGGGAAAGATCAGACAGTGAAAAACAATGTTATCCTTACCGATAAAGTGAATCAGCCGCGTATCCTGTTGTTGCCAGTACTTTTTCCATCGTTCGGGGTCACCCTGCTCCGCGGCCCACTCCCGCGTGGCCGAGATATAACCGATGGGCGCGTCGAACCAGACATAGAGCACCTTACCCTCGGCATCCACTCCCGCCTCACGGGCCACATCCTCCGGCACGGGCACGCCCCAGGGCAGGTCGCGGGTTACGGCCCGGTCGCGCAGGCCGTCGCTGAACCAGCTTTTAATCTGCCCCAGCACATTGCTTTTCCAGCCCTTCCGGCTGTCGATCCAGGCTTCCAGTTCCTGCTGGTAACGTTCCAGGGCCAGGTACCAGTGAGTGGTTTCGCGCATTTCCGGCGTGGCGTTGGTGATGGCGCTGCGCGGGTTGATCAGATCCGCCGGACTCAGCGAAGTGCCGCACTTTTCGCACTGGTCGCCATAGGCGTCCTCATAGCCGCATTTGGGACAGGTCCCGCGCACAAAGCGATCGGCCAAAAATATTTTAGCCCGGGGGTCGTAAAGCTGCTTTTCTTTTTTAAGATTGAATTCACCCCTGGCGGCCATTTTACGAAATATGGCCTGGCTGGTCTCGTAGTGTACCGGCGAGGAGGTGCGGCCGTAAAAATCGAAACTCATGCCGAACTGTTCAAAGCTCTTTTTTATGATGGCGTGGTAGCGGTCAACGATCTCCTGCGGGCTTACCCCCTCCTTGCGGGCGCGCAACATGATGGGCACGCCATGCTCGTCGGAACCGCATATATAGACAATGTCATCGCCGGCCAGACGATGGTAGCGGACAAAAATATCCGCGGGCAGATAGGCGCCGGCCAGATGCCCCAGATGGATGGGACCATTGGCGTAGGGCAAGGCACTGGTCACCAGAATTTTTTCAGACAATGTTAACTCCCGATATTTGAACGATGGAATTTATCGTTGTGCTTTGTACGATGCAAATGGAAGAAGAGCGTGGGAAAATTATCTTAAAATTCTTAAACTTTCCGTTTGCTTAAACAAAATTTATTCCCTAAATTTTGCAACTCTCGCGAAAGTGGTGGAATTGGTAGACGCGCTAGGTTCAGGGTCTAGTGGGCGCAAGCCCGTGGGGGTTCGAGTCCCCCCTTTCGCACCATCTCTTCAGCCCGCCTCAGGCGGGCTTTTTTTTGCCCGGAAAGGACGATCGCCGTTTCTTACGGCAGCGTCCGATAAAATGCTTACCCCACCGCGCGGCAGCCTTGCCGTTAAAAAACGTTCCTTTCTCCACCCTTAGTACGGCAGGAATTAAAAAAAATTTGCACGGGCGTTTTTTTTTATTATCTTCTACTATGATTATAGTAGTAAAACTATTACAATAGTAAGGAGTCCGTATGACACACCCCAAAGGATTATCCGGCCTGGAGTGGGAGCTGATGCAGCACATCTGGCGCCTGTCCGGAGAAATCACCGTCCGCCGGGTTCTGGAAGAAGCTTACCCCAACGGTGAAAAAGCCTACACCACGGTGCAAACCGTTATGAACAATCTGGAAGCCAAAGGCTATTTGCGCAAGGAGAAAATCGGCCTGGTCAACTTTTACAAACCCGCGCGCCCGCAGCGGGAAACCGTGCAGACCGAAACCCGGAATTTTGTAAAAAAAGTTTTCGGGGGCTCCTTTATGTCGCTGGCCAACTATCTCATCGGCTCGGAAAACCTGACCCAGGAAGAGATAAACGATCTTAAAAAACTGCTGGAAGAACGGAGCCGCTCATGATAGCCCTTATAAGTGACTTCGCCGCCAGCCATTGGTCATCCCTTATCCGCTTTAACGTTCAAAGCAGCCTCTTTATAGCACTGACCCTTGTGCTGGCCTATTTTCTGCGCCGCTACCCGGCGCGCTATACAAAAGGGCTGATGCTGGCCGGGTTGCTAAAACTGTTCATTCCGCCCTTCATCTCCCTTTCCGCCGGCACGGAGCCGATTTGGCGGACAGGCAATGAATTCCTGGTTTCGGCCCTGGCTCCTTCATCCGTCCCGCGCGGCCTCACCCCCGGCCTGCCGGAAGCGACTCTATTATTCTGGTTGGGAGGCATTACCGCTTTTACCCTGCTGGCCCTGATCCGCGCCGGACGTATCCACGCCGCCCTGCGTCATTATCAGCCTTACCGGCCCGAGCCCTGGGAACGGGAGCTGCTGCATCCGGACCGGGTGCGCCTTTTGCAGGCCTCCGGCGATGACGGGCCGATGTTGACGGGAATTTTCCGACCGAAAATTATTTTACCCGCCCACTGGCAGGCAATGAGTCTGGCGCAGCGGCGCATCATTCTGACCCATGAAATTTCACACCTGCGCGGACGGGATAACATCATCATTCTTTTTACCACTCTGGCCCGGGTTATCTATTTCTTCAATCCCCTGGTCTGGCTGCTATGCTCCCGTCTGCACAGTTCCATGGAAAAAAGCTGTGATGACGCCACGGTGCGGGCCCTAAGCCTTTCTCCCCGGGACTACTCCGGGGAGATTCTGGCCATCTCCGAAAAAAACCGTGAAGATGTTTTTTCCCTGTCCGCGGCGCTCTCTTTTTCACGCACCCACAAAAACCTAAAGGAACGTATGTTGTACCAACTAAAAAGAAAGGAGCGCGCCATGCGTAAACCCCTGTTTTATTCCATGCTGATCATATTGACGGCGGCATTTGTTCTGGCAGCCAGCCAGGGCTTGCCCTCCATCAAGGATCGGGCCGTGGATTTTTTTGACCTGAGCGTTAAGCCCAGGTTGACACATAAGGAGAGTCCGGTTTATCCCGAACTGGCCCGCAAGGCCGGCATTGAAGGCCGGGTAACAATTCTGGTTTATCTTGACGAAACCGGCAGGCCCGTTGAGGCGGAGGTGGTAAAATCGGTACATGAAACATTGGATGAGGCAGCCGTGAACGCAGCCTTAAAATGCCGCTTCACACCGGGAGAAAAGGATAAAAAAAAGGTGGCCTGCAAAATGGCCATTCCCTTCGATTTTCTTCTGGCCAAAAAATAAACCAGACCTAAAAGGACAGAGTCCCTACCCGCCGGATCCCCTGCGGCGGGTGGCTGTCCTACTTTACACCACCCGTTTTATTAACCCGGGTGGTTTTCAGGAGTGTTCACGAACACGCATGAAAATCATACCCACGCGTGTTTTGGAGCGGGACAGCATATCCACATAATCCTCAAAGCGTACATCCGTCACTTCATGGGTGCTTTTACTGCTACTGGCGTGGCGGAAGGTGACATTGCCCCACTCATCGCGGACAATAATGCCCATGTGCGCCGAAACAATCCCCGGAAAGGTGCTGACGATGGAAACGATTTCTCCTCCCTTCAGCCTGGGTATTATCGACTTCAGCGCCGCCGTGGGGATATAATGCACCGTAAGGGTTTCCCTGCCCGCCGCCCGGGCCACGATACTGTCGGGCACGCCGGCCTTTTTATAGAACCCGGGCCGGTCGATGGTCTTGGTCATCGGCTTCAGCTTGTTGCCGCCGATCTCCCCCGTGGCGTCGTAAAGAAAACGGCTGTTGTTGGGCAGCCAGTCGGCAATGGTGTAATGGTTGCGGTGGGTATATTCGATCGTGCCGTTTTTATAACGGATATTTTGCAGACTGTCGTACATGGCCTTGTAGTTGTCGGCCAGGGACATGGCCAGGATGTTTTCACAAAAGGTCATGCAGTCCACCCGCGCCAGATCGATGGTCGGGTCCGGGTCGATGGGCGCATCCGCCCCCTCGCCCAGATTGTAGATGGCATAAGGCGTGCCTTTACCCAGAGCGGAATAGTACTCTATTCTCTCCGACAGACTTTTGATCTTTTTATTTCTGGATCGCAACAGGGTGTCCAGGTCGCCGGCCACCATCTCATAAACCGGTTTAGGACGGTTAACACGGTATGACAGTTCAAAACGGGTATGGGCGGCTTTTTCCATAACGCCGTACACCCGGAAAACGGTCACCTTTCCGGGCAGGGGCTTTACTCCCTGCCAGCGGTACACGGCCAGTTCATTGTTTCCGTCGGCACTCATCAACGCATGGGCAAAAAAATAACCGTCATGAACCGAGCCGTCTGTTAGCTTTGCTCCGGCCAGTTGCGGGATATACAAAACCGCTCCGGGAATAATTATTTGCGGATTAACGGCGATGGTCCGGGAAGGAAGGGGGCGATACCCTTTCAGGGGCGTCATAACCCCGGAAGAGACGAGGCTAAAGCGTCCCCGTTCAAAATAGTCGCTGTTGGCGTCAAAATTATTTTGCGCGCTCAGGCCCGCGATCAGCAGGCATAATAAAATAAGTGTGTTCCTTGTTACAGAAGGCATCTTGAGATGTCCCGATATTATGGCTACATTGAAATGAACTTATTAAGACCGTGCATCGGGCGCAAATATTAAATGAGGATCCCCATGAATATGCTACGAACACTTTTAGGAACAACGGCCCTGTTGCTTCTTTTTTCCTGTGCCACAACCATCCCGGTTAAGGTACGCAAACCGGCCGAATTTAACGTGGGGGCCATCCGCACCCTGGCCGTATCCGATTTTCAGTTCAAGGGTAACTGGGATTTCAGCGCCGATGAAAAGCCCGGCTCTGCCGCGGCCAAAAAATTGCAGCGCGCCCTGATGAAAAAAAGAAAGGGCGAGCTGAACCCTTACAAGGCCTATCCCGGTGCCACGGTCAGCGATAAACTGACGGCCAAACTGGTGGATAACGGCTATTATACGGTTGTGGAAAGAAAAAAACTGGAAACCCTGCTCAAGGAACAGTCCCTTAGCCTGAGCGGCCTGGTGGAACCGGAGCAGGCCCTGGAGGTGGGACGCATGATCGGCGCCGGCGGTCTGCTCACCGGCTCGGGCTCCTACAGCGTGAAGGATATCGGCGCCTGGGAAGAGTACACCGAAACGAAAAAGAATAAAAAGGGCGAAAAGATCAAAGTCACCAAAAAGCGTTACCGTATTTCACGCTTTGTACAGGCCGAGCTGACCTATCGCCTTATAGACCTGAGCACGGGCAAGATACTGGTCTCCAAAAGTAACCGCCTGGCCAATTATAGCGCCGGCGGCCTAAAGGGCATCGACCGTCAAAGTTACTACACCGCCACCGGCCAGAATGAGCACAGCGCCGCCGCCGGATTGCCCGACTGGCACGGCATTGTGGATAAGCTGGTAGACGCCCTGAACCAAAAATGCGTCACGCAGATTGCCCCGCACACGGTTACCGAAAAGCGTAAAATCGCCGAGGGGAAATCCGAGGCCATGGAAAAAGCCGTAAAGCTCGTTAAAAGGGATCTGTGGGAAGACGCGCGCCGCATCTGGGAAAACACCCTGCAAAACCCGCCCAGCGAGGAGGACAAACTGGCCGCCCTCTATAATCTGGGGGTCTACGCCGAGGTCTTCGGCTTTCTCGATCAGGCCGGGCAGAAATACAAACAATGCTTCGAACTCAGCGGTGACGAAGACTATCTCGACGACCTGGCCCGCGTGCGTAAGCGCAAAAAAGAGTTGCAACGGCTGCGGGCACAGGAGCTATAGGGACGGCAGATTCTCCACCTGCCAGCCAAAGGCCGTCAAATCCAGCCGCAGGCGCAGATAAAGGGACTGATCGTATCGACGGCCGTTCAGGTAGGAACGGGCCCAACCCGCGCCAAAGCGCAGCCCCTGTTCGCCGAAGCTCAGCTCCCCTCCCCAACTGTAAACATCATCGGAACTTCCGCCGCGCTTAACGCGGGCGCCATCGGCAAAAACCGCTCCGGCCAGGTTGTTGATGGGCAAAAACAGAGCGGTAAGACTGGTGCGGCTGGCCAGCAGCATACGCGCCTCCACCGAACTCCACAGCAGGCTGTTCCCCAAAAGATTGCCGCTAAAACCACGCACGCCGCGCGTGTAACGCACATCCCGAGGCAAATCGTAACTGTAAAAACGATCAATGCCGCTCAGGGTGCTGTACGGCGCCGTGCCATCCACCCGCACCCAGGCGCCCCGGGCCTCCACGCCCACCTTCTCCGAGATCAGGTTGCTGCCGGCAAACAGCTCCCCCTGCCACACCCGGAAGGGATAGCGTCCGTCCAGACTGATATCGGCAAAGAGGCTGCCCCCGGCCTGCCGTTTGGGGATCACACCGGCATAGGCGGAACGTTTGCGGTACATCAACTGGCCGCCAATCCGTATTTTTTGATAGGCCACATCGGGCACCAGCTCTCCGTCAAAGGCGTCATACTGCCACATCAGTTCCAGGCGGTAAGGCCAGCGGGCCTGTCCGCCCAGATGGCGGGCGTAGGCCACACCGGCCTGCAACGCGTCGCGCACCACCGTTTCCCGGCCAAACTCCTCAAAGGGAAAGATCACCGGTCCATGATACCAGGCGGCCGACCACTCCAGGTTCATGGCCAGCAGACGGTAGTAAAAGGTGGCAAAACGCTCGCGGGGATTTTTCATATAAATCACGTTGGCCGTGATCAGTTGCCGTTGCAGGGCCTCCATCCAGGCCGTGCTAAAAAACAGGCCGGCGCCCTGCACGGGATCATAAAGCGGCCAGATCAAACTTTGCAGATGTATCATCGTCCCCTGGGGAAAACTCTTTTTTTCCGTGAATCGCTGAAAAGGCAGAGAGTCCGCCGGAGCGACAGCCCGCGCCTTTTTTACCATCCAGTCATCATAACCGGCGGAGACATAGGTCCTATGCGGGCGCAGGGGCCGGAGCCGGAGGGAATCGGGAGATAACACGGTAAAATAGCTGTTGCCGTCGGCCCGGGCGTATTTTACCGCCATTGTGCGGCTACGGGCGTCATACCCCTGCAGCCACACGTCCTGCTGGGCATGGATCAGGGTTGTCATGGTATCGGAACTGACAACTACGGCGGCATGGTTGTCCAGCATCGTGTTATGAAGCACCGTCTGCTCATCCAGAGGGAAAAAATTACGCTGCTCCAGGGAGTCATCCGTTATCTGCCGGATGATACCCGCGCGCCAGAGAAAAAGGTCTCTTTGGGCGGTGAGTCCGGACTGACTTTCAAACATCAGGGCGCCGTCCTTCAGGGATCGTATCTGCCCCAGACTGTTCTCCGTGGTCAACAGGGTGTCTCGCGAAGTGCGGTCATAGCGTATCAGATAACTGTTCAGACCATCCGCCACGGACAGGATAAGGCGCTGTTCCGGGTCAAAAGCGGCTTCCACGGCCCGTATCCGGGTGGCGACCCTTCTTTTTTGTCCCGTATTCCGGTCATAGACAAACCAGTCATAACTCAGACCGGCCTGATCCGCCTTTACCTCCAGGTGGTGGCGGCCATAGGCCACATAGCGCTCATC
>JALXBH010000288.1 GCA_026991535.1 Calditrichia bacterium
ACGGGGCTTTACAGCGATGCGCTTCTTGCCGGGGGGCAGACCCTGGATTTTTTCCACACCCATTTTGCCAATCTGGGAGGCACACGGATTTTTAACGCCGACTCCGTCTACGGCGTGGCCGGCACCGCTCTGGAAGGTTTTAAAGCCGCCATTCGCGATCCGGAGGGGGAATATCTTGTTATGGATGGTGCCGCTCCGGTGCCGGATATCTCCCTGTCCGTTTTACGTTTTAACGACCTGCAGGGCACTTCGGCGGCCGTTTTTAAGGATCGCGGAAAAAATGAGCCCTATAACAATTGTGCCGTCAGCTATCTGGCTTTTCCCATCGAGATGATTACGGACAGGGATAAGCGGTATGAACTGGTCCGCCGTCTGGTAAAAATGGACGCGGTGACCGTTTTGAAAAACCTGGAAACGGTACCAGAGAAATTTTCCCTGGGGCAAAACTATCCCAATCCATTCAACCCCTCCACGGAAATTCGTTTTCGTCTGCCAACGACAGCCGAAGTCGAGCTGACCGTTTATGACAGCAGCGGCCGGCGTATCCGCACCCTGGTGAAGGATCGTTATGGAGCGGGGGAGCATATCTCGCGCTTTGATGCCCGGGGGCTGGCCAATGGCGTCTATTATTATCGCCTTGAAATTGACGGCCGGCGCAGCCTGAGCCGTAAAATGCTATTGTTGAAGTAGAAAAGTTTACCTTTGGCGCCCCGCCCCGCATGGAATACCCGCGGCTGAACGGGGAAGAGCGCCTTGACGGGCCTGAAAAACGGCGGATACAGCGTTGCCATAAGACATTCCGTCCCGATGTGTCCGATGTGTAAGGCGTGCCGGGCAGGTAAAATTTAAAACATGGCCCTTAAAGAGTTTTCTTGATTTAATTAGGGACACATCCTAAATTCCCCAACCTGTACAAAAAACCACTGATTCGAATATTCTTATGGGAAAAATAATAGCTATCACCAATCAAAAAGGTGGTGTGGGGAAAACCACCACGGCCATAAATCTGGCCAGTTGCGTGGCCGTGGCCGAGCGCTCCACCCTGTTGATTGACATGGACCCGCAGGCGAACGCCACCAGCGGTCTGGGTGTTGATCCGGCCGAGCAGGAGTTCTCCATTTATGAAACACTTTTGGAGGATGCCGATGCGGCCAGGGCCGTAGTCAAGACGTCGGTGCCGAATCTGGATATCATTCCCTCGCACATTCGCCTGGTCGGCGCCGAGGTTGAACTGGTAAGCGCCACGCAGCGGGAAAAAAGGCTGCAAAAACAGTTGAAGGCCTTAAAAGAGCAGTATGACTATATTTTTATTGACTGTCCGCCGTCATTGGGTTTGCTGACCCTGAACGCCCTGACCGCCTCTGATTCCGTGCTTATTCCCATACAATGTGAATATTATGCCCTGGAAGGTTTATCGCAGCTGCTGAATACCGTGCATCTGGTGCAAAAAAATATGAACAGCGCCCTGGAGATAGAAGGGGTTTTGCTCACCATGTATGACAACCGGCTTAATCTCTGCAATCAGGTGGCCCATGAGGTGCGCGATTATTTTAAGGACAAAGTGTATAAAACGATGATTAACCGTAATGTGCGCCTGGGTGAGGCACCCAGTTTTGGCAAGCCGGTAATCATGTACGACGCCTTTTGCATCGGAAGTCAGAACTATATCAATTTAGCCGAGGAATTGTTGAGTGAAAAAAACAAAAAGACTCGGTAGGGGACTAAGCGCTCTCATCCCGGAGACGCCCGACACCCCTCAGGATACAAAGGCCGAGGATTATACCTTAAAACAGCTTGATGTTTATCTGATACGCCCCAATCCCTTTCAACCGCGTCTGGAGTTTGATCCTATTGCCCTGCAGGAGTTGAAGACCTCCATCGAGGAAAAGGGCGTTATTCAGCCGATAACCGTGCGTCCGGTGGATGATCATTATGAACTGGTTTCGGGGGAGCGCCGTTTGCGCGCCGTAATCGAGATCGGCCTGGATAAAATTCCCAGCTATATCCGAGAGATTGACAGCAAGGAAGAGATGCTGGAACTGGCCATTATAGAAAATGTGCAGCGCGAGCATCTCAATCCCATCGAGCAGGCCATTGCCTATCAACGGTTGATTGAAGAATGTAACCTGACTCAGGACGAGGTGGCCCAGAAAATAGGGAAGGATCGCAGCACCATAACCAATATTATCCGTTTACTAAAATTGCCCAAAAAGATTCAGGACAGTGTGCGCAACGGAGAGATATCCATGGGGCACGCGCGTACGTTGCTGGCTGTATCACAGCCCAAGGTTCAAACCTCTATCTGGCAAAAAATTTTAAAAGAACAACTTTCCGTTCGCCGGGTAGAACAACTGATTAAAGAAGCACAGAACAAAACACAGGCGCGTAAAAAAGAAGCGCCGCGTCGTTCCGTTTTTTTACAAAAGGTGGAAGAAAATTTACGGGAAACTCTGGGAACAAAAGTGGTTGTGCGGCCTAAGAAGGAAGGCGGCAGCATAGAAATAGAGTTCTATTCCCCCGAGGATCTGAACCGCCTGATTGATATCTTTGAGCAGTTAAAAACACAATAAATATGGCCCGAGCAAAGCGAAAAACAAAATCATATTCTTTCCTGATTATTCCCGAGGGAAAAGACGCCACTCATAATTATACCGTAAAAAGCTGGCTGATCAAGGCCCTGGTCTTGTTGCTTGTGGCTGTGATCGTTTTGGTGGGATTGGGATTTTCCACCTATTGGAAGGTGGCCTCAATCGCCCTGGACTACAACCGTCTCAAGGAAGAAAATTTTGAGCTTCGGAGCAGTCTGAACCGTCTTTCGGGTATTGAAGCGGATTTAAAGCGCATTCAGAAAATAAATAAAAAAATCCGCAACTCTTTAAGCGGTTATGTACAGTTGGAGGAAGAGGGCAGCACCGATTCGACCGTTCAGAAGGAACTCACTCACGCGATTTCGAACCCCGCAAAGTCCCGGATCCTTTTCCGCTCCATTCCCAGTCTGTTGCCGGTAGACGGGTTTATGACCCGGGGTATGCTGATTACCGATTTACGAATGCAGCCGCACTACGGCATGGATATTGCCGCGCCCACGGGAACGCCGATTAAGGCGGCCGCCGACGGGGTGGTGATGTTTAACGATTGGTCCGAGCGCTCCGGCTATGTATTGGTGATTAAGCATGACTATGGGTTTAGTACGGTATATAAGCACAATCAACGCAATCTTGTAAAACAATTTGAAAAAGTGAGCAGAGGCCAGGTTATTGCCCTGCTGGGCGGTACCGGGCAGGTGAGCAGCGGTCCGCACCTGCATTTTGAAATATGGAAAGAGAAAAGACCGGTAGACCCCATGCCGTATGTGGGCATGCCGTCTAAAATCAAAC
>JALXBH010000289.1 GCA_026991535.1 Calditrichia bacterium
CATACCAAAGCTCCGTTACTTTTTTGGGGCGCCGGCGCTGAGCCCGGCGGTGTTATACTGAATCACTTCTTCAAACAGTTGTTCCGGTTTTAGCCGGGCGCCGTTCTTGCCGCAAAAAGCGGGGTGTCGCCCGGAGAGCATAATGCCCATGCTGCCAATCATAAAAGACATGCGGTAGCGCACCTGTTCCGGGGTTAGCCAGGGGGCGGCGTTTAGAAAGGCCCCTTGAAAGCGTTGCAGGATCTCGTGATACTGCTGTAAAACGGGCCGGGTGACGTCCGGCTCCGTATGCAGGCGCGCCATGAGTCCGCGCACCTGGGGCGGCTGATCGTAAAAATAGCTGAACACCGGTTCCAGAAAAGCCCTAACCAGATCATTAAGCGGAATGGCCGGGGAGCGGGTCTGTTCCATCTCTTCCAGCCGGGCCACTCTTTGTTGATTGATGGGCTTCAGCCGGCGATTGAATACCTCCAGCACCAACGCCTCGCGCGAGCCGAAATGGTAATGGATGGCGGCCACATTAAGCCCGGCTTCGCGGACGATGGCCCGCAGGGAGGTGGCGCCGATGCCTTGCCGGGCAAAAAGACGTTCCGCCGTATCGAGTATTTTATTTTTTGTATCGCTTGTATTCATGATTAAACCTGAAAAAAGCAAAGTTAAACAGGGAAATAAAACGAATCAAAAATAATTTAAACACTTGTTTGAAATAAGTGTTTAAGTCAAGAATTAAAAAAGATTTTTATTGAGCGCGATGATCTATGTAAATATATGAGAAGTCTTTTTAATACAGAGACAGATAGTTGTTTTACTAAGAGTTAATTTCCTTTAGTGGATTATCCGGAATTATTTTAAATGTTGGTAATATTAGTTGAGGTAAGCCAATTTGGACAGTCGCATTTCTTACTTGTTCTCTTAATATAGCCATCAACGATAATGCTGCATTTCTAAATTGATATAGTTGAATATTTTCTTGAGAAAATAAATTTTTATCGAATTTAATAACCATTTTTACAACAATGGAAATTGTTAGAAAGGGCTCCCCACAGTTATCGCTTAAACCTTCCAGAGTCAGAGATGCACCATATTCCGCAAAGGTTTCGTCAATGATTTTTGGATCGAGCCAATCAATATCCGGTATTACAGATAACTGTTCTCCGGATTCCGGATAATTTGAAACTTCCCAGGATAATTTTGGGATAGTTATTTGTCTTATTTCTACGCTGTTAACGAACTCGTTGTATAAGATGTTGTTTTTGTCCATTTTTTTTCATTTTCCTGTGATATATGGTAAACAGGATTCATTGAACAGGATGCATCTGTCTTATAGGAAATAATTTTAAACGGAATAGCTTCAGATGCTTTTTTACGAGAGAAATTATATTTCTCTGAAGAAAACTTTTCATCACATAAAAATTTGTATACAACATAGGGAAAGTTTAAAAATATTTTTAACAGGGTGCTGTTTGAAGGGTCCGGAATGGATCCTTTTAAATATCGGTCTATCGTTTTGAAAGATATTCCCGTAAGCTTTTCCATATCTCTTAAGGACAGACGATATCTGTTTTTAAATTCTAAAATTTGCCCGGGCGAGGGTATTCCATGTCTATTTCTATATATTTCCCGCGCACGGTTTATAAGCTCCATCTCATCTTTCAGAGATGCAAAGGTCTCACCGCAATCCTGGCAAACCGTTACGGTTGAATAGAGCTCAATTTTTTCACCTTTTATTTCAACAAAATCTTTTTTGCTTGTTTCTTTAACAATGTTATCCGAAGCACATACCGGACATATTTTCAAGGTAGACATGTTTTTTCCTTATATATCATTTACTTCATGGAATGAGAAACAAATTGTCGCTTTCCATCTTATTTTTTCATCAAGAGGCACTTTAAGTTTGATATATATCTCATATTCGTTCCATGGGTACTTAAACTTATAAACCGCTCCCAATGGTCTTCCCGGGTTATCATCATCTTCGGGACCTGCATAGCAATGTTCAGGACTTAAGTGCTTTTTCAGTATGTCATAAACTTCTTTGTAGGTAATTCCACTGGACTCCAGGAATTTTCTGTTTTTGGAATTTGATATTATATAGGGTTCTGAACCTGCGCATGCGCGATATTCCTCTAAAAAATTTTTAACCGGGTTCAATTCAGGAGGATATTTCAATATATACCTCCTGAGGATATTGTGGTTATATGACTACAAAATATACTCGGTTGTTTCATGTAAACCAAAATAAAATTTAAACTTTTTGATTATTTTGATCAAAATCTGAAATGTGTCATGTTTAAAATGCAAGCGGCGTCATACATATGTTTTTATAAATATCTTAATAACGATTATTTTAGGGCAATTGTAATTTCTTCTAAAATATAAGTTTCAAAAAGTGTAAACAAGTTTTATTTGGTATTCTTTAAATATGTTATCCCAAGTACCTGGGAAGGAGTGTGGTTACAATGTTCGGGGAATCAAGGCAGAGTAAAATGTATTGTGAAATTAAGATAAAATCTAAAAAGTTTTTATTTGCTAATTCAAGTCTCAAAGTGAAATAACCACCTTACCGGCCTGTTGTCCGCTTTGCAAAAAGCGTTGGGCCGCGGCCGTTTGTTCCAGACCCCTGAACACCCGGGCCAGCGGCGGGGTAAGCTTTCCGGCTTCCGCCAGAGCGCAAACCCGGCGCAGATCGTCAATCGTGCCCATGGTGGAACCGATGATGCGCTGATGCTTGATAAACAGGGCGCGCAAATCGATGGTCACCTTATAACCGGTGGTGGCGCCGCAGGTGACGATGGCGCCGCCTTTTTTCAGGGCCCGCAGGGATTCCGGCCAGGTTAGGGCGCCGGTGTGTTCGAAAACGATATCCACCCCCCGGCCGGCGGTAAGCTCCCGTACCGTTTTGCCTATGGGCCGGCGGTCGTAACGGATGACATGATCGGCGCCGAGGGAGCGGGCCAGTTGCTCCTTTTCATCATTACCGGCCGTGGTGATGACCACCGCTCCGGCAGCCCTGGCAATCTGGATGCCCGCGCTGCCCACGCCACTGGAGGCGCCATAGACCAGCACCGTATCTTCTTTGCTTACATGTACTTTGCGCATCAACATGTGATAGGCGGTCATGGAGGCCAGGGGCAGGGCGGCGGCCTGTTCCCAGCTCAGGTTTTGGGGTTTGGGCAGTAAAAACAGTTCAGGTATGGTCATGTATTCACAAAAGGTACCGTCCAGTTGTTCGCCGGGAATTTTGAAAGCGGGGGAGAGGTTCTCCATGTTTTGCGCCAGAAGAGGATCTTCCGCCGGTACACGAATCGGCACATGAATGACGTCATCGCCGGGTTTGAAACGGCTTACCCGGTTTCCGGTCTTTTCCAC
>JALXBH010000290.1 GCA_026991535.1 Calditrichia bacterium
AGCGATAATCGATAAAATGGAGATACTGAATAAAAAATAACCGGGCATCAGGCTGCTCCATTTAAGCCACATGGCCAGGGCCAGCAGCGGAATAATCAGACTGCTGCACAACAGGCTCAGGGCCATCAGGGCGATGGAAGCCCGCAACAGTTGGTTTCGCCGTGAAAGGATAACGATCTCGTCGATTTTTTCATTGCGGAACTCCGAAGCACCGCGCTCCAGTTCGGCCACCAGATAACGCGTGCGGTCAATGGTACGCCCCAGACGGTTGGTCAGGGTGAGTAAAAGCAGCCCCACGCCCGATATCAGAGCCACGGGTGTTATGCTTATTTGCAGGAAGCGGACAAAGGAATCGAACATGTTTTTTCCGTTTTAACACAAATTTAAGATGACGGCACATTATATATGTAATTTTTTAGGGATTTATGGCTTTGGGGATTGAGTTTTTTACAAAAGGATACGATTGTAAAGCCGCGTGAACTTTTGCACCATTGAATCATTCATCTTAAATTGAAAAATTCAAAATAACAACTGGAGGAAGAATGGACAGGGAACTTTCCTTAGAACGGATGGAATCTCAGGAGAAAGAGGATGAAAAGAAACCGGATATTCTCAAAAAAATCAACGAACAGTTTATCGAAAAGCGTCAGATATTTCTTTGGGGGCCGGTAGATGATGATTCGGCCAAGGCCATCGTGGCCAAGCTGCTGTTTATGGAAGCGGAAAAACCGGGTGAGGTCATCACCTTTTTTATCAACAGCCCCGGGGGCATGGTCACCTCCGGCATGGCCATTTACGACACCATGAAACTGATCAGCTCGCCGGTACATACGGTGTGCATGGGGCTGGCAGCCTCCATGGGCTCCATCCTGCTTTCCGCCGGCGAAAAGGGCCACCGCTTCATCTATCCCCACGGCGAGGTGATGATCCATCAGCCCAGCATCGGCCGTCTGATCGGCGCCGCCTCGGATATAAAAATCCATGCCGAACAGATTGTGAAAACCCGCGAACTGGGAGCAAAAATCCTGGCGGAAAACTGCGGGCAAAAAGTGGAAAAGGTTTTAAAGGACTTTGACCGTGACTACTGGATGGATGCCGATGAGTCCATAAAATACGGTATTGTGGACAAAGTGTATAGTATGTAAATGCCATAAAGCATATGTGTGACCGGGGTTTCGCCATTAAAAGGTGAAACCCTTTTTTATTTCCGCAAAAGACAGCGCCTATTCAAAAACCACCGTGCGTTTTCCCAGCACCATAACCTTTTTTTCCAGATGCGCCTTTAGGGCCCGGGCCAGCACCACCCTTTCCAGATCGCGCCCCTTGCGTACCAGATCTTTTACACTGTCGCGATGGGAGACCCGGATAACATCTTGTTCGATGATCGGCCCTTCATCCAGCTCCGTGGTCACATAATGACTGGTGGCGCCGATGATCTTCACACCCCGTTGATAGGCCTGACGGTAGGGGTTGCCGCCGATAAACGCCGGCAGAAAGGAGTGGTGGATATTTATGATGCGATCGGGATAGGCATCCACAAATTTTGCGCTCAGTATCTGCATATAACGCGCCAGCACCACCGTGTCGATATTCTGTTCCCTTAAAAAAGCGATTTGCCGTTCTTCCTGCTCCGCTTTGTTGGCGGGATTGATTTCGTAATGGTAAAAAGGGATATCGTAAAAATCACACAACTTTTGCAAATCGGGATGATTGGAAATAACCATGGGTATATCGCAGAACAGTTCCCCGCGCTTGTGGCGCCACAGAATATCCTGCAGGCAATGATCGTATTTGGATACAAACACCGCCAGGCGCGGACGCCGGGAACTGTAGGCGATACGCCAGTTGGCGCCGAACTCCTTGGCCAGGGGCGCAAAGGCTTCGTTCAGGTCTTCCTTTTTAATGGTGAAGCCGTTGAGCTCCCAGGCTACGCGGATGGTAAAAACACCTTCATCATCGGAAACATGTTCATCAAGGTCAACAATATTGCCGCCCCGTTCAAAGATAAAATGGGTTATGCGCGAAACCAGCCCGGAACGATCCCCGCAACTCAACAAAAGTACAGCCTGATCGGCAGAATGGGACATATCGACTCCTTTATTGTTTAAGAAGAAGAAAATCGAAACAATCCGCGAAAAGTTGAGGGGGAAAGAGTATCTCTGCCATAATTGGAAGGATTTGCCCGGAAAAAGAAAAAAGGCGCCACCGATAAACGGGGGCGCCTGTGGATAACATCAGGCCTCCAGGGCCTCTTTAACCAGATTAAAGGCCCAGTCAAGCTCTTCTTCCGATATGACCAGCGGCGGAGCCAGACGGATGACATTTTCATGGGTTTCTTTAACCAGCAGGCCTTTGCTTTTTAAAGCCTCGCAATAGGGGCGGGCCTTCTCATTCAGCTCGATGCCGATAAACAGACCGCGGCCGCGGATTTCCTTTATCCTGGAACTGCGGATGGTCTTCAGCTTATCCATCAGCATGGCCCCAAGGCGGGCCGAGCGTTCGGGCAGCTTTTCATCCTCAATCACCCGCAGGGCCTCGCGGGCCACGGCTGCCGCCAGCGGGTTGCCGCCAAAGGTACTGCCGTGATCACCCGGCTTGAAAACGTCCATGATTTCATTGCTGCTCAGCACGGCCGATACGGGATAAAAACCGCCGGAAAGCGCCTTACCGATGATCAGCATATCGGGTTTTTCCTCCAGCTCATGCTGCCAGGCAAAAAGTTTCCCGGTGCGTCCCAGGCCGGTTTGGATTTCATCGGCGACAAACAAAACATTCTTTTCACGACAAAGTTTTTGCGCGGCAGGCAGAAACCCTTCCGGCGGCATAAGGATGCCACCCTCGCCCTGAATGGGCTCAAACATAAAGGCCACCGTGTTTTCGTTGATGGCCTCCCCAAGGGCCTCGATGTCGCCAAAGGGAACCACCTTAAAGCCGGGCGTAAAGGGACCGAATCCATCCTTATACTGTTCCTCGGTGGAAAAGCCGACGATGGTGGTGGTGCGGCCGTGGAAATTATTGGCACAAACAATGATTTCCGCCTTATCCCTGCCAACGCCCTTAACCTTTTCACCCCATTTACGCACCGCCTTGATGGCCGTCTCCACCGCTTCGGCGCCGGAGTTCATGGGTAACACCTTTTCCATGCCGCTCAGTTCACACAGTTGTTTATAAAGCAGACCTAACTGATCATTACGAAAAGCACGGGAGGTCAGCGTCACCTTTTGCGCCTGATCGGTCAGGGCTTTCAATATCCGCGGATGGCAATGCCCCTGATTGACGGCGGAATAGGCGCTCAGAAAGTCCATATATTTTCCGCCTTCCACATCATA
>JALXBH010000291.1 GCA_026991535.1 Calditrichia bacterium
CAGGATAAAAGGGCTTTGCAACGCCTGATCGGTTTTCAGGCCAATGCCTCCGATCTGGATCAATGTGACCTGGACGGCTCCTGTGAACTGCATGCCAACCCGGTGGATGCGTGGGGAGAGGCCATGCGGATCATACACAGGAAGACCGGAGTTCCCATCCTGGGCGGTTGTTGCGGCACCAACGGGGCGCATATCCGCTATCTGGCGAAAATCCTTAAGTAAACAATAACGTTCCCGGAAGAGGTCGGATTACAATAAAAAAAGGCCCGGCATTCCTGCCGGACCCCGGGGAGAAGTGAGATAAAAACTTTGGTTTAATTGCGGCCGCCGCCTTTGCCTTGTCCGCCTTTGGGACCGCTGCCGTCGCAATCGCCGCCACCATTGCCCATGCCTTTACCCTGACCTTTCATGCCGTTACCATGACCGCCGTTACCCATTTGTCCGTGTTGTCCGCTGCCGTCCCTCATGTGGCCCTGAAAATCCGGGTCCTGTCCGTTGGGAATGCCGTCGCCGTCATCATCCATGGCGTTGTCATTAATACCGTCGCCATCAGCGTCCACAAAACCCTTTCCATGATTGCCATGGCGCATTTTGGAGCCGGTGTAATCTTCATCACGACCATTGGGGATACCATCGCCGTCGCTGTCCATGGCATGGTCATTATAGCCGTCGCCGTTTTCATCCACAAAACCCTGATGCTGTTTGCCTTTCATCATTTTACCATGTTGCATGTTACCGGCCTTCATGGATTTGTGATTTTGTTGACGCACCCGGGTGGAGTCCTGAGCAAAGGCCGTGGAGGTGAAGGCCAGGGCCAATATGGCGGTTAAGACGAGTAAGAAAAAATTAGAGCGTTTCATAACGATCTCCTTAAAGTTTGGTTGAACTGTTGCGTTTCTGCCTTCACTAATACAAGGGCCGTGCCAATAATACCAAGGATATGCTAAGTTCTTTATTTTCAACACCTTAAAAAATTCTACTCTTTTGGGGCGCTTCTAATGCTCGACCGGATGGTCGAGGTAAAACCCGGCCCGGGCGATCACCGCCGCAAAAAAAGGTCAGGCTTTAAACCGTCTCCGTGACTAAGAAAGGGGACTGTATCTTTTTTAATCATTGCTTTGTCTAAGGATAACAGGTGCCCGGTTCCATGCTTTTTGTCGCGGCCATAAAAAAAATTGACATCCGTAAATTGATGTCTTATCTTGTAAGTGAACGCTTACTTATGGAAGGAAGAGCGAAAAAGATGAAAACATACACAAAACGACAACAGGAAATTATCAACGCCAGCATCCAGTTGATTGCCCGCGATGGCATCCAGCAGCTGACCATTAAAAACCTGGCCGGTGAACTGGGCATTACGGATGGCGCTATTTATCGCCATTTTAAAAGCAAAATGGATATTTTACTGGGTATTCTCGATCAGTTTCGCGGCAGCAAATCCAGGGCCCTGGGACAGGTTAGGCAGGATGAGTCCTCGGAAATTGAGAAACTGCGGCACTTTTTTTTACAACGGTTTAAGCAGTTTTCCACCAACCCGGCCCTGACGGCGGTAATTTTTTCGGAAGAGATTTTTCAAAACGACAAACAGCTGGCCCGCGAAGTTTTTGATATCATGATTTCCGTTCAAAACAACATTTTGCAAATAATCGAAAAGGGACAGCAAAACGGTAATATCCGGGATGATCTCTCTTCCACATCCCTGTCCATGATGTTTATCGGTACTCTGCGCTTTATCGTAACCAAATGGCATCTTTCGGGCTTTGACTTTAACCTGGAGCAGGAGGGACTGAAGTTGTGGAACGATTTTGAAAAGCTTATAAAAAGCTAAATTTTTTTACCCGTTTATGTAAGTGAATATTTACTTTTAAAGGAGATTGTAATGAACAGATACATGATGATGAGCCTGGCCGCTATACTTATTCTTGGTATCGGCGTCCATGCCCAGCCCCCTTCCCGGCAGACCATTGAACTGCCGCCACGCTATGGTCAACTGCTGAAGGAGGAAATGAACAAAATCGATGCGGGCATGAAAATGCTTCTGTCCCTCATGGTGCGCGGAGAAACGGAGCGGGCGGCAGCCCTGGCCGACACAATCCATAACAGCTTTATCCTGAAGCAGTCGTTGAACAAGGATGAGCTAAAGGAACTGGTCAGCTACCTGCCCGGGGATTTTGTCCAACTGGACAGAACCTTCCATGGTAACGCAAAAAAACTGGCGGAAGCATTAAGACGCTCTGACATAAAAGAAAGTGGACAGATATACGGCGCGATGTTCAACGGCTGTATCAGCTGTCACTCCCGGTTCGCGGCGGATAAGTTCCCCGGATTAATCAACACAAGCAAATAGTATCGGAAAGGATACATCATGGAAAAGCTATTATATAAAATTCTCAAATACCCCTGGCTGGTGGTTATCGTCATCCTGGCCATCTCCGCCGGTTTCTTCATGGCCATGAAGGAGAATTCACGCATGGAAACCGACCTGGATAAGTATATGCCCCAGGAACACCCGGCCTTTGTGTACAGCAACCAGGCCGAGGAGTGGTTTAATATCAATGACGGTATTATCATCGCCATTGAGAACAAAGACGGCATCTATAACAGCGGCACGCTGAAAAAAGTGAAGGATTTGACCAGGGCGCTGCAAAAGATGGATGAAATCGAAAAGAATGACGTCACCTCGCTCTATACCGCCGACAACATTGTCGGCACCGATGACGGCATGGATGTTAAGGCCTTTTACAAGCGCGTGCCCAAAACACAGGAAAAACTGGAAGCGCTGCGGCAAAAAGTACGCTCCAACGAGATGATCTACAAGCGCCTCGTATCGGAAGACGAGAAGGTTACCGTCATCATTGCCGAAATCAAGGATGACGTCTTTTCCCAGGATTTTTATAACCGCATTCTGGAGTTGGCCAAAAGTTACGACGGGCCGGAAATCGTTCATGTGGCGGGTCGCCCGATTGTGGAAGGCACCATGGCCCTGTTGGGTCCCGCGGATATGAAACGCATGGTACCCATCGTGTTAATCGTCATTATTCTTGTTTTGCTCTGGGTGCTGCGCAGTTTTAAGAACACCTTTTTCACCATGTTGGTGGTCACCCTGAGCACCATCTGGGCGTTTGGCCTGATGGCTGTTTTTAACATCCCCATCTACGCCGTATCCACCATGATACCGGTGATGCTCATTGCCATCGGGGTGGCGGACGGCATACACCTGTACAGCCATCTGGACCTCTATTTGCGGGAGCATCCCCATGCCAGCCGTGAAGAGGCGGTTAAGGATATGTTGCACGGCATGTGGAAACCGGTGGTCATGACCTCGG
>JALXBH010000292.1 GCA_026991535.1 Calditrichia bacterium
GGCCACATCATAAAAACTGCTGCTTGCACCGTCGCCAAACTCAAAGCTTTGCCAGTCAAAATCATGGCCGGTGGTGTCCAGGGTGGTCAGCACGGTTACCAGGGCGGGGGAGGTTTCTCCCCGTTCCGTGGCGAAAAAGCGGTAGCGGTAGCTGGTGGCCGGGGTCAGCAGGCTGTCGTAAATCACCGTATCCGCCACATCGAGTCGGTTGTTAAAAAGAATTGTGTCGTCCCGTTGCAAGGTATACACAGCGTCGCTTTTTAAACCCTCTACATGCAGACTGATCCAGGCCTCGGTCAATCCGACCTCGGTTTCGAGCTGCAGGCTGTGGTTTTCAAAGGGGTCGTCCATGCAGCCCCATAACAGGGCAAGGGACAGGAGAAGGAAAAGGGTTTTGTTCATGGTGGTTCCCCGGTCTATGACCCGCCGGAGGCGGGCAGGCAAATGACAAATGACAAATGACCCGACGAAGCCGGGCGGGCCGTCATGGGCCAATCCGTTGAAACGGATTGGGAAAAATTCACGTCCTTTCCATCCACCCGGATGAATCCGGGGTTACTGCCCTACTCCCCCGCATTGCGGGCAGGGCTGCCGGATTCTTTTTGCCCCTTAAGATATTTATCCAGAAAACGCAGCACCTGGCCATAGCCTTTGATCTCATTTTCCTTTTTACGGAAACCGTGACCTTCGTCGGGAAACAAAACATACTCCACGGGAACGCCATTGGCCCGCACCGCTTCCACAATCTCATCGGACTCCACCTGCAGCACACGCGGATCGTTGGCCCCCTGCAGCACCATCAGCGGCTTTTGCACATTGGCGGCATGAAACAAAGGCGATATCCGTTTTAGACGGACGGAATCGGCCGTAAAGGGATCGCCCAGTTCGGCATACAGCGCCTTGCGGAAAGATTCCCAGTAGGGTGGAACGGACTTCAGCGTTCTCAGCCAGTTGGTCACACCGAAAATATTAACACCGACATCAAACTCTTCCGGCGCGAAAGTCAGCGCGGCCATCACCATATAGCCGCCGTAGGAACCGCCGATGATGCCGATCCTGTCCCCGTCCACCACATCCAGTCCGGCCAGGTAGTCCTTGCCGGCAATGCAATCCTTCAAATCCTTTTCACCGTGGTTGCGGTCATCCATTTTATAAAAGGATTTCCCGTAACCGGAGCTTCCGCGGTTATTAACCGCCAGGACCGCGTAGCCGTGATTTACCAGATACTGTATCAGGGCAAAATAATTTAAACGCGATTGTCCACCGGGACCGCCATGCACCCAGACCAGGGCGGGAACCTTATGTGACGCGGAGGCCTGCCGCGGCTGGTACAGGATGGCCGGAATCTCCAGCCCGTCAAAGGATGGATAGCGTATCACGCGCCCCTCCACCAGATCCCGGGCATCTATTTCCGGATTCAGGGTCTCGGTTAACCGTTTCAGAGTGCCCGCCCCAAGGTCATACACATAAATATTGGCGGGCATGGCCGACGAGCTGACCGTCAGCCGCAACAGGCGTTCATCACGGCTGATGCCGACCGAGCTGATACTGCCCCCTTCTATGTCCGGCACCTTCACCTCCCGGCCGCTTTGCCGGTCGAAGAGATGTATCACCGTCCGGGCATCCTCATTGATGCCGATAACCCGGTATTTTTCATTATGCGAGGTATTGGCGTACCATACATCCCAGTTGGTGGAAAAAACCTTTTCCCTGCCACCGTCTTTAAGATTATAGCGCGCCAGATAGGTGTATTCGCTCCCTTCATTGGTCAGGTAGTACAGATAGGCGCTTTGCAGATCAAAGTATTGGGGAGCATAGGAGGCATCCTCCCCCTCGGTGGAAATACGCTTTAAAGCGTCGTTTTCCCGGTCATACAGGAATAACTCATTCATGCTGGTGGTGACAGCCCGCGACAGGGCGAGATACTTTTTATTCTCCGAAACCGCGCCGATGGAAAACCCCTGATCATTACGATAAATCATGGTCAGGGCCCGGGCATCATCCAGGGCGCTTATTTTCTTTTCATACAGGTCAAAAAATTTCGGATCCCTTTTATTGGAAGTCAGAAAAAAGCTTTTTCCGTCATGGCTCCATTTGAAAAAAGCGGATTTGGATTTGTCAAAAGGGGTGATGTCGGTTGTCCGTCCACTGCTGTCCACCCAAAACAGATGATTGTTTTCATTTCCTCCTTCATCCGCGGAATAGAGAAAACCATTGCCGTCGGGCAGGTAAGAAACGGCAAAAAAGGATTCTTTTTCCGAGTGTGTCAGCGGCCGGGCCGGAGAACCGTCCACCGGCAGGGCAAAAACATTATAGATTCCCGTTTGGTTACTGGTGACCAGCAGGGTGGAATTATCGGGAGAGAAGGTTCCACCGTAAATTTGTTTATTTTTATAGAACTGCTCTATGGAGTATTGCTTCACCTCCCGCTGTGAGCACATTGTAAACAGCAATGAAGTCAGGATGACAATAAACAGTTTCATAGCCTCTCCTCCCCGGTAAGGGTAAAATGATTTTGAGCCGGTCTCTTTTTCACCGGACTTTTTTATCCGCCCGGTTTCAATATGAGGGCAATATATCACATTCCGGGGGTAAAGCAAACCGGGGATATTTTCCCGGCCGCCGTGTCCGCGGCAGGTATAAAAGGCCCGCCGGAATAAGACGGGCCGGGCAACACTTTTCTCACCACGGATCACAAACGGAAACCGCGAGATTTCCGGCGGCACATGAGGCCATGTCTATTTCAGCAAGATCATTTTACGGCTCTGCAGAAAACCGTCCGAGGTACTAAGCCGGTAGATATAGATACCGCTGGCCAGGGCCGGGGCGTTGAACACCAGGGAATGCCGTCCGGCCTCCTGAAGGCGGTTAAGCAAAGTCTTAACCCGGCGACCGGTCAGATCATAGATGACCAGACTTACCACACTTTTGCGCGGCAGATCGTAACGGATCACCGTTTGCGGGTTAAAAGGATTGGGATAGTTGACATGCAGCGCCGCCGTGACGGGAATACCGGACGCGCTCTTGTAGGCCAGGCCGGTAACACCCGTGTTTTCATACCAGGCCACTTTGGAATCATCATAGGAAGCGGAGAGCACATCCATATCACCGTCGCCGTCCACATCCGCGGCAAACACGGAACGGGCGCCCACGGCCCGCATGCTCACCGTATGCGCGCTGAACGTCTGGCTGCCATCATTGACATACCAGACGATTTTATCGTCATAAGCCGAAGCGGAAAGCACATCCGTATCCCCGTCACCATCCATATCCAGGGCGAAAACGGAACGGGCCGAAGAGGCGCTGTCGCTGATCA
>JALXBH010000293.1 GCA_026991535.1 Calditrichia bacterium
CGTCCTCTCCAAGCGAAATGATCTTGCGGAAAGGGATACGGCAGGGCCCCCCCGTCCGCCTAATCTCTTTCCCCGTCCCTTTGACGAAGCCGGCCCGGTTTTACGGCGAAAAACGGTTCCGGCTTTTCCTCCGGATATGCGCCGGGATAGATGTGCTCCAGTGTGAGCGGCAATTGGTTATTCAGACCGTTGGTAAAAGTAACCTGATAGAGCCGCGTATCCCCCCAGCGGAAACCGGCCGAACTGCCCACCAGAAAAAAGCGCCACATGCGCACAAAGCGCTCGTCAAACATCTCTTCCACCTCACGGGTGTGTTGCTCGAAATTCTCAAGCCATTTTTCCAGGGTAAGCGCGTAGTGTAGTCTCAGATTCTCCATGGCGGTGGGGATCAGCGAAAGCCGGCCCAGTCCTTTCATGATCTCATCCAGGGCCGGAATATAGCTGCCGGGGAAAATATAACGGCGCGTCCAGGGGTCGCCGGGGGTATGCCTGTCCTTGCCGATGGTGTGCAGCAAACCGATGCCTTGCGGCTTGAGCAGTTGTTTTACCTTCTTCATGAATTGCGGAATAAACTTTCTTCCCACATGTTCAAACATGCCGATGGAGACAAACTTGTCATATTGTCCCGTCAGGTCACGGTAATCCCTGAGTTCGATTGTTATCCGCTCTTCCAGTCCTTCTTCCCTGATCCTGCGCCGGGCATAATCGTATTGTTGTTGGGAAAGGGTGCACCCCAGCCCTTTTACGCCGTAATGCTTTGCGGCGTGGATAAGCATGCCTCCCCAGCCGCAGCCGATATCCACCAGGGTTTCTCCCGCTTTCAGTTGCAGCTTGCGGCAGATATGATCATACTTTTGCCGCTGGGCCGTGTCCAGATCATCGTTCTCATGCTTAAAGTAGGCGCAGGAGTAGGTCATGCTGCCGTCCAGCCAGAGACGGTAAAAATCATTGCCCAGATCGTAGTGATGGCGGATGTTGCGCCGGGCGCGGGATTTTGTATCCAGCGTGGTTATATAGTGCCACAGGACGCCGAGTCTGGTTGTCAGGGAAAGGGTGTAGCCGGCGACAGCGGGCGTTGTGCCCAGCCGGGCCAGTTCGTGAAGATTGCCCTCCACCCCGATGTTCCCGGCGGTATACTCCTCGCCAAAACCCAGAACGCCGGCGGTGAGAAAACGCCGGGCCGCGCGGCGGGTTTTCAGGGTCAGGACAAAGACCGGGGCTCCCCGGCCAAAGGCTGCTTCCGTGCCGTCCCAAAATCTGAGCCGGAAGGAAACCCGCGGTTCTTCCGCGCTGATACGGGTGAATAGTTCCTGCAAGGCTTTTTTCATTTCGTCCCCCTTTCGTTAAACGGGTTGAAACACATTGGCCCGGAGTAACACGCCGTGAGTGGGAATGCGGACTTAATATGATACGCTTTACCGGCGCATGCAACACTTTTTACCCGGAAAGCGAAAAAAGTTCAATAAAAAAAGAGGCCACCCAAGCTCTTATTACCTGAAATCCGATGAAGGAGATTCCCTCATCCGTTGTCATTATGTCCTTTCCCGGATAATCCGGGGAGAATAAAACTACACAGTCTTTAGGCAAAGGCAGCCGACGATGTAAAGCATGGGGGAAGCGATATTAAAGCGTAACAAAAAAAGATAAAAAATACTCAATTTTTCCTTGACAATATCGAAGGGAGGGGGGTATTTTAATCCTAAACAACTGTAAAGAATTATGCGGGTCCGGTTGAGGGGATACGGCGTCGTATAAAGAAGGATAGCCATGTATGAATCCCTCCGACATCGTCTTTCCCTTTTGTCAGCCTCCTTAAGTTTTATATACCATTCTCTGTTTTTTATCTCTAATACACACCATGTCCATATATCTGTTTCAGGTTATGGGTTGTCCGTTGGTCAATATAGGTTTTTATTTTAGTGCGGGACTTAGCCAATATATCAGAAAATTATAAGTCAGAAAGGAGACGTTATGAAACGAATAGTATTCTTGCTGTTTATGGCGGCAACGGTTTTTGCCCAGGAGTTTCAGCCGGAGGATTTTTTCCCCTTTCATGTGGGGGATATATGGGAGTATTCGACAGACTTTCAGGATGATGCAGAGAGAAGAACTATTCTACGTGATTCTGTTGCTGTTGAAGGACATTATTTATTTTATCGGGGTCATGGTTATGTCCCTGATGAAACCCTTCCATCGTATCTTGTAGATACAAGTTTATATGTGACCAGAAACCCTTTTAGTCCCCGATCCTGGGTTCGACTAAGACTCTATAAACTGGATGCCGATTCCGGCGATACCTGGGTCACCTGGACGTCCGATGACTCCACCGAGCAGGGCCGGGCGCTGGTGAGCGACGTCTATGATTCCTATGTGCTGGGCCGGCCCTCGCGGGTAAAGGTTATAGACTATTACGATCAGGCCTATGGCGATACGCTGCCCATGCAGGACGGTTCGGTATATTCCCATACCGATCATATCGCCGCCGGATTTGGTTTTATATTTAGATTGTTGGATGGAGCTCAATGGCCCGAATATACAATTACTGGCGCCATAATTGACAATGTCACCTCCGGTACGATTGTCTCCCTGGATAAAAACGGCGAGGCGCTGCCGGCTTCATTGGAGTTAAAGCCAAACTATCCCAATCCCTTTAATCCCGTTACCACCATTGAATTCAGCCTGGATAAAAAAGCGGCCATTGAACTGGGTGTGTTTAATATTCGCGGTCAAAAGGTGGCCATTCTGGCTCTGGGAGAATACGGTCCCGGCCGCTACAGCTACCGCTTTGACGCCAGCTACCTGTCCTCGGGGGAGTATATCTATTATCTGAAGACAAGGGAACGCACGCTGAGGGGACGGATGACACTAATAAAATAAGGTATAAATTTTCATGTTTATATTTTACAAAGAGCTCAGATAGATTATTTCATAATGCCATTCTTGGGGCTTGAATTTGAAAAAATTAAAAGCACGAAATAAAGCTTGTCTCTATTTACGCTTGCATTCATTCGGTGGTTTATTAATAGTATAAACAAAAGGCGTGGCATTCCTGCCACGCCTTTTATAAGTACAAGGGTAGAAGTATGAATTTAATTCTGGTCATCATTTTTTCATTTTTAATGGCTTCCTGTATGTCATGTTCGGAGTCGGTCTATCCTCCCGGTCAAAGCGATGGCGATGTGCGTGTTGTTTGGTCCTATGACCGCGATTATAATTTTAATGTTGCTGATATTGCCCAACCGGTTATTGTGGGCGACAGGGTGTATATGATTCATGACAAGCGCATGATTTGCCGTGGATTGAAGGATGGCAAGGAGTATTGGGTTGCGCAATTGGATAATTTTAATTCGATAAATACAAGAAAATTATTATACTCAAACGGTGCTCTGTTTTATAACTGGCACTACCGGGTTTATGCCTATGATGCCGAGGATGGCAAACGGCTTTGGAAAACCTCAATCCCTAATTTTACAGAACGACCGTTGGAATATATGGCGCAGAATGAAACACATCTGTTTGTACCGGGAAAAGGAAAGGTGGCCAGGGTAAACAAGCTCAACGGTAATGTCGATTTAATGATACCTTTAACCGATCTGATTTCAGATAGTGTGGAGCAAGGCTCCGGCGCTTTAGCCGCTACGGATGATGGCAAGTTATATGTACCCACGGAATATTTTCGTAAAAACTATTATCTCCATACCCTTGAAGGCAGCGTTTTATGTTATTCAAGTGAAACGGGTGAACTTTTATGGGGATACAAGTTGCCCAATCATAAGATAAAGCTGGAAGGTCGTGTTGATTCCAGTTATACCGGAGCCGGTGTGCAAGAAGTTAGCGTTTATAACGAGTTTCTTGCCGCGCAAGCCGGTATGTCGGTTTTTTTGTTTAACCGTCATACCGGGAAGTTGATCTGGGAAAAAAGATTCGAAAATGACGGCTTTTTTAGTATAGGTGTAAAGGTTTATGAAGATAAAGTGTATGCTTCGTCGACCTCGGGTTATTTATATTGTTTGTCCATTGATGATGGTCGTCTATTATGGAAGGTAAATACGCGCAATTCTCTCATTGCCGTTCTCAATATTTGGGGCAATCGACTCTATTTTTGTAATGATGGTGGTAGCGGCATATGGGTAGTTGATAAGGATACAGGAGAAGTGATCTGGAATGGTCGTCCGCCGGAATATAAAGATGATGAACACAACACCTATTTTTCCCCAGTAGAGACAAATGGTGAATATATGGTTAATGTAGGACAATGGAAGGTCTATTGTCTTACCGTCCCAAAATAAAAGAGCCCATAGATGAGGGGACGGATGACATTGCTTAAGTAAGCCGCTATCTTTCCATCCGGGCCGTTTTCCCCGGCGGATATAAGGCCCGGTTGTTTCCCTTTAAATCGAGGCAGAACCATGCTCCCAAAATATGCAGTGGCTTAAACCATGTTTTGCGCGCTGCAATGATTGCATTCAAACTGAAGCGTCAGATGGCTTATTTGGAAACGCCCATGCAGCTCCTTTTCCAGTTCCCGCAAAATAAGCGATGCTGAGCTCACGGGCATGTCGCGCACATCCACATGGCCTTCCATAAAAATATCATGCTCGTTCAGCCGCCATAAATGCACGTGGTGCAGGTTGTTAACCCCGTCCACCGCCTCCACGGTTTTTTTGATCTCCCGCAAATCCACATTTTCCGGGCTGCCCATCATAATCACATTGACGGACTCACGCAGGATGCCGAAACTTTCCTTTAAAATATAGAGCGATATAAGCACGGTCAGCACGGGATCGATCCAGTAGATATCCCAGTAGTAGATGGCCGCCCCGCCAAGGATAACCGCCACGCTGGAAACGGCGTCGCTAAGCAGATGCAGATAGGCCGAGCGGATATTCAGGCTGCCGGCGGCCCCTTTTTTTAATAGCAGGGTGCCGATAACATTGGCGGCCAGCCCGATACCGGCCACGGTCATCATCAGGCCGCCCGCTATGGCGTGGGGCTCGCTGAAACGGTGGTAGACCTCGGCAAATAAAAAGAGGCTTATGGCGATGAGCACCGCCGAATTTATGGTGGCGGCCAGAATTTCCGCCCGCTTCAGGCCAAAGGTGTATTGCGGACTTTTGGGCTTTTTTTTCAGGCGCAGGGCAATGTAGCTGATGATAATGGCCAGACCGTCGCTGAAGTTATGCAGGGCGTCGGACAGCAGCGAAAGGCTGCCGGACATGACGCCGCCGGCTATCTCCGCGGCGGTAATCAGAAAGTTGAGCATCATGGTTATGAAAAGGCGGCGGCCCGAGGTCGTTTCCGCAGCGTGGTCGTGGTGATGATGTCCCATGGCATTCTCCGTAAGTAGAAACATTTGAGTGTTTATTCAAGTGAAGTTACGCAATACTTTTGCCGCGGTCAACGGGTGATTCCATTTTACACAAAACAAAATTACGGTGCCGCAAAAAACTGTGGGGGAGGGGACTGCTCATATGTGGCTATGTTCCGGTCTCGCTCAAAGGCGCCCGTTTGCCGCCAGCGTTTTGATTTTAGTTATCCGTGCAAAAATGCGCATCATCAAAAGTAAAAAAAAATAGTTTCATTAAGTTCAGTAAAATTTTTTCGAAATTTAACGGGTAGGGTTGCTGCCGCGCATGGCCAATAACAGTCAAATTATGCTGTCGGCATTGTGTGGCGTTCAGGAATGACGAAAACCATAGACGGCAGTCGCCCGAACCCAACGGTAAGGTTTGGAAGCAGTTGAAAGATTTCCCGTCGCGGATTTCCGCTACTCCGACCCGATAGACTGTTTATAAGGCAATTATGGATAGGTACACCTTTAAAAGGAGAAAATATGCGATTATTTACTTTTTTTATGTTATTTCTGACGGGCCTGGCCTTTGCAACGGAGCAGGAAGAAGGGTTTAACGGCTTGCCCGATGAACCTGTTACCCCGCCCGTGGGGGAATTCACCGCGCCCGCGGTTTCTTTTCCCGTAAGCGCCAATGATGATTATTTTCTTGTCAATGAGCTTTCGGGTTCAGCGAGTAAGCAGTTTACGCGTACGGCTATTTCCGATAATAATGTCACCATCGTTGTATGGTCGGATTTCCGCAGCGGTTATTACAACGTTTATGCCCAGCTGATAGGTGCGGACGGCTCCAAAATCGACTCAAATATCATCGTTCCCGTAACAAAAACATACGTGCAAAATATGGACCCCTATGTTGTTGCCAATGGAGACCGCTTTTTGGTGGTTTGGAGGGACAGTCGTACGGGATATCGTACCTATGGCCAGTTTATAAGGGATGATGGAACCCTGGTGGGCGAAAACTTTAAAATTACCGATGATGACTCACGGGGCTCTTGTTACTATCCCTCTGTGACCACTAACGGATCGGAATATCTGGTTGTCTGGAGCGACACGCGCGAAGGCGGTAAATGGGATGTCTATGCTCAGTTACTGGACTCCGGGGGCGCCAAAATCGATACCAACTTCCGGGTGAACGGCTCCCCGCAGAGTACGACCAAATATTATCCGCGGGCAGCCATGGACAGTACCGGTAACATGGCTTTTGTGTGGTATGAGTACGATAACGGTAACTATAATGCCGCCTATGCGCAAATTTCGGCTTCGGGTGTTTTGCTGACCGATGAGGGAGAAGTGTTGACGGATGACTCTACGGTTACGCGCAGCTATTCCCCCGATGTGGCCGTGACAGATTCCGGTTTTATCGCTGTGTGGTACCAGGTTGTAGGCGCGTATCGAATTGTCGGGCAGCTTTTTGACTGGAGCGGGCAACGGGTGGATTCCAATATGGTGATGAGCGCCCAGGCGGAAGGCTCCGAATATGACCCTTCCGTAAGCAGCCTGCCCGGGGGGGAATATCTGTTGACCTGGAGAGCAAGGGCAAGTTCCTACACGATGGTTAAAGGGCGTGTTTTTAAGGGGAGAAAACCACTGACGGATGATTTTTATGTTTCCGGAGATGAGGATGAAGGCAGTAAAGCCTGGGCACACAGCCGGGCCAATGCCGCCGGCTTCTATGCGGCAAGCTGGATAAAAACGCCAAGAGGCGATTATAAGAACTCTGAGATCTGGGCGGTAGCCCGTGATATCGACGGTGAGGCCCTGTGGCCGCAGCAAAGGGTAAGCGAAGACGAAAACAGCAGCAGTCAGTACTACCCCGATCTGGCCCTTTCCGCGGACGGCAGTTTTAAGATAATCTGGGCCGATTACAGAGACAGGAATGTCTACAGGCCATACTTTCAGGGTTATTCCCCGGATGCCGCGCCGGTGGACAGCAATCGGACCCTGGAAGGAAGCACCTATCAGTCTGACCCACAGATCGCGGCCGGTCCACAAAACACCTATTTGCTTTCCTGGCGGCAATATTATAATTCTACTTATGAAATCATGGGCGCACTGATCGCCGATAATGGCGATACGCTTAAGGGGCCGTTTCTGATATCCACCAATACCATGAACGGCTATCCTTCCTATAACAATATCGCATCGGATGGTCAAAAACACTTTCTGGTTAGCTGGAGTCAGCGGATAGGAAGTTATAATCGTATTTTCAGCCAGCTGCTGGATAGTCAGGGAAATCTGATCGGTGGGAATATTCAGGTTTCACAAGATACAACCGTTAGCCATTACTATCCTGCCGGGGCGGTGGATACCAGCGGGGCCTTTGCCGTTGCCTGGAACTACTACGCTTCACTCAGTAAAATATATCTTCAACGCTATAACAGTCAGCGTCAAGCTCTGGACTCTGCCTTACATGTGGGTGATTTTGAGCAATATGTTCAATATCAGCCGGCCCTTGCCGCAAATAGCAATGGCGATGCGGTTGTGCTCTATCGTGAGTACCATAGTAATAAGTACGGCCTGTATTATCAAAAATATAAGGACTTTTTTTCCGAAGCGTCGTTTTCAAAAGAGGGTAACAGCCGGGCGGTTTGGGATGATGGTTTGCAAAGTTCAACAAATCCCGCCGTGGCCATGGACGAAGAGGGGAATATCGCCTTTGCCTGGCAGGCCAGCAACAATGAGAGCGTGGATGTGTTTGCCACGGTTCTGTTAAGCGGGGATACCGTCGCCCAGCAACCCTTTGTTTTGATGTATGCGCCCGAATCCCGGGAGGAGAGTCCGGATATTGCCATTCAGGATGGCTTTGTCTATGCCACCTGGCAGAGCAATTACGGGTTTAGGAACGGCTGGAATATTTATGGTTCCGTTACCTCCGTTGCCGATGTGGTTTCCGCGATTAATGAACGGGAAAATTCCCCGGCCGGGTTTGAGCTGGGCGCCAACTATCCCAATCCCTTTAATCCGGTAACGCGCATTGTTTATAAACTGGCCGCGGCCCAAAAGGTCACTCTTAAGGTATATGATATCAGCGGCCGGCTGGTGCGCACGCTGGTGGACGGCAGGCAGCCGTCCGGCGCGCATACCGTGGATTTTAACGCGGAGGGTCTGGCCAGCGGACTCTATTTTTATACACTGACCACCTCCGGGGGAATGACTAAAACGCGAAAAATGATACTGCTGCGCTAAAGGCAATGTCGGCAGTTGAGTTAAAGAAATGGAAAAGGCCCGCCTACAGACGGGCCTTTTTTTTAGTTCAGTTCCGGTAGCTTACCGGTAAGGGATTTTAAAAAAGCCACAATATCATCCAGTTCCTTATCGGAAAGCGTCTTGTTAAGCTGGCTTTTGGCCATAATATCGACCGCCTCCCTTAAGTCACCGACACTTCCGTCATGAAAGTAGGGATAGGTTTTTTCAATATTCCTCAAAGAGGGCACTTTAAAGAAATATTTATCGGCTTCGTTGCCGGTTACGTCAAAACGTCCGTTGTCGATCTTTTTACTTTTTGTGTATTCCCGGTAATTTCCAAAAAGTCCGAACTTCTGGTACATGGTGCCGCCCAGCAGGTTGCCGGCATGGCAGGTGGTGCAACCGCTGTTGATGTAGGTTTCAAGTCCCGCCTTTTCCGTATCATTCAATGCCGAGTCGTCTCCGGCAAGATAGTCGTCAAAACGGGATGGGGTTATCAGTGTGCGTTCAAAGGCGCCAATGGCTTTTGCCATATTGCTAAAGCTGAGGGGCTTTTTTTCTCCGGGGAAAGCTTCCGCGAACATCTTTACGTATTCGTCAATGCCCGCAAGTCTCTTCTCCACCGCTTTTTCATCGGGCATGGCCATCTCCACCGGATTGAGAACCGGTCCGCCGGCCTGGGCTTCCACATCGGGTTCGCGGCCGTCCCAAAACTGGGCAAAATGCAGCGCGGCATTCAGGGTGGTGGGGGAGTTCCGGCCGCCGGGCTTGCCGTCGTTGCCTTTGGAAAAGGATTGATTGTCGACGCCAAAGGTGCTCAGATTATGGCAGGTGTTGCAGCTTTGGGTGTTGTCTTTTGACAGGCGGACATCAAAATAAAGTTTCTTTCCCAGGGCAATCTTTTGTTCACTTAAAGGGTTGGCAGGGTTTTCCGCCACACGGGGCAGGGTGGCGAACAGGCTCTGTGCTTTTTGCTGCAAAACAGTCGGGGACTTTGTCCGGGCATGGTCTTCCGCCTTTTTGTCTCCGCCACAGCTTGTTAATAAAGCCAGAACAAATACAAAGATGAATAATTTATTCATACCGTCTCCTGTGTTTGGTGTAGATTGTTATATCTATTATGCGGGGTTTAATACTATTATATCTTAAATGAAATTGTTCCCGTTTGGATACAAGGCACGAATCGGTTTCGCATCCCCGGGCAAGGGCTAACCTAATAGACATAAGTCGTTCAAGCTAATAAAAAAAGCACCGGCCTGATCTTGTGCCTACAGACCGAAAGGTAGGTCTGTTTCCTCCGCGCTTAAATGCCAACCTTTTATGGCCGGCAGGTATGGTAAATTGGCGCCTTTTAGCCTTTTTCTGAATTCATGCTAATGATTTTCCGTAAAAGGTCGTAAAGTAAATTTCTTAAAACACAAACTATGCTTTAATTAATTAAAAAATAACTTGCATTACTAAATAAAAAATAGTAATTACCGCCTTCGGCTTAAATAATAAACAAACATAGGATGCGGATAATGGATGAAATCGACCTGGAGTTGTTGTCTGTTTTGCAAAAGCAGGGACGCATGAAACGTAATGAACTGGCGGAGAAGGTGGGGCTGACCACGCCGGCCGTCAGCGAGCGCATGCGCAAGATGCAGGAAAAAGGCATTATAAAAAATTACGCGGCCATCGCCGATCCTCTTTCCCTGCAACTGGACATGGCTGCCTTCATTTTTGTTACCAGTGAGTCTTCGCAATATTACAGGGAGATTATCACCCATGCCGAACAGGAGCCGGAGATATTGGAATGCCATGCCATTACCGGAGACGGCTCCCATATTCTGAAGGTGCGCACCAAAAACACCGCCGCTCTGGAACGGCTGCTGGCCCGGATACAAGCCTGGAAGGGCGTTATCCGTACCCGTACCAATATCGTGCTTTCCAGTTACAAGGAGAGCAATGCCTTGCCATTGAATCATTTAAAACCCAAACAGGAGGATAAATAGATGAGCGCCGAAAGAGAGAGCCATAACCTTTTGGACTATTTTGGAATCAATACCTTTAACGATACGGTAATGCAGGAACGCCTGCCGAAGGAAATTTACAAACGTCTGCAGGCCACCATCAAAAAGGGGGCTCGTCTGGATCAGGATGTGGCCAATGCCGTGGCCCATGCCATGAAGGAGTGGGCCGTGGATCGCGGCGTGACCCATTTTACGCACTGGTTTCAGCCCATGACCGGCCTGACGGCGGAAAAACATGACGCTTTTCTGGATATCGATAAAGACGGTAAGCCCATTCAGCGCTTTAGCGGCAATATGCTCATTCAGGGCGAGCCGGACGCTTCCAGTTTTCC
>JALXBH010000294.1 GCA_026991535.1 Calditrichia bacterium
TTTAGGATATGCACCTCCAGAGCGAAGGCATTTTTATTAAATGTGGGGCGATATCCTATATTCATCATTCCCTTAAATATCCGGTTTTTATGGACAACATCCACGGCATAAACGCCTTCACGGGGGATCAGCTTGTCCGCGCACTCCGGTTTTACGTTGGCTGTGGGGAAGTTAAGCAGCCGGCCCCGGGCATCGCCGGGTACCACGGTGCCGCTCAGGCTGTAGGGATAACCCAACAGAGGCGTGGCCTGCCCCACCCGGCCTTCCGACAACAAACGGCGTATTTTGGAACTGCTGACCGCTTCGCCTTCCAGATGAAAGGCATCCACCCGTGTTACATCAAAATGCTGCTTTTGGCTTAAGGCGGAAATGGCGTCATGATTGCCCCGCCGGTCCCGGCCAAAGGCATGGTCGTGACCGACCACCAGACATTTCAGATGCATCCGGGAAACGATATATTTTTCAAAGAACGCCTGATAAGACAACTTCGAGAAAGCCTCATCAAAACGGATGACCACAACATCATCCACCTTTTGCGCTTCCAAAAGCGCCATTTTCTCCTCAAAGGTAGTTAACAGCTTCACTCCCGGCGCCTTGCCGGATCGGGCCAGCACCACCCTCGGATGCGGTTCAAAGGTCAGAACCGTGCTTACAGCCTTGCGCCTTTCGGCCTCGGCGCGTAATGTGTTTAAAATTTTCAAATGACCCTTGTGCACGCCGTCAAACGTGCCTATGGTCAACACACGCTCCAGACCCAGCGTCGTATCCATTCCCTGTATAATTTCCATCAGCCCGCCGCCTGCCGCTTCCATAAACTGTCAAATTCTTCCAAGGTCAGGGCCTCTTCCAGAGCGTAATCGCCAATATGCGTTCTCCTTAGGGCCGCAAGTACCGCGGGTACCTTTAGGGCCTGTCCCAGGTCATGCGCCAGGGCCCGGATATAGGTGCCTTTGGACACATGAAAGTCTACGGTCAGTTCGGGTTCGCTCCATTTTATTATAACCGCGCTGTAAACATGCACCGGCACAGGGGCCCTTTCCACCTCCAGCCCCTTTCGTGCCGAGGCGTAAAGTCTCTTGCCCCGTACCTTTTTGGCGCTGAACATGGGTGGTAACTGTTCAATCTCACCCACAAAGGCATGAAGTTTTTCTTCAATGCCCCGCGGGGTCAGGCTAAACCCGGATCGTTCGTCCGTGGTTTTCCCCGTAATGTCAAAACTGTCGGTGGCATATCCGAAACGTATCACGGCCCGATACCTTTTGTCCCGCGCCGTAATCCGGGTCAGCTCCTTTGTGCCCCGCCCCACGCCGATGGTCATCAGCCCGGTGGCAAAGGGATCAAGGGTGCCGCCATGCCCCACTTTTTTTATGCCGGTAATACCGCGTATTTTTTTGCAAATGTCAAAAGAGCTCCAGTCCGCCGGCTTGTCTATCAACACTAAAAAACCCGGCTGTTCCCTCAGCTCTTCAAAATCACTCGTCTTTGTTACCAGGGGAATCATCATGAATCTTATGAATCAGTTTATTGATTTTTTCCGCCTGATCGATGGTGTCATCATAAAAGAAGCGTACTTCCGGCAGCCAGCGTGATTTTATGACGGGTTTCAATTCATTCCGTATAAAGCCCGCCGAGCGTTTTAAAACGGCCGCGCTTTTCTTTTTCTGTTCTTCATCGCCCAACACGGTATAGTAAACGCTGGCTATCTTTAAATCCGGCGATACTTTTACCAGGCTCACGGTGACATACCCTTTGTCGGGGTCCTGCAGCTTACGGTCGATAATTACACTTATTTCTCTTTTAAGCACGCCCGCAAATTGGGTGGCTCTTCTGTTTGCCTGCATTATTTATATTCAAATCCATGATCTATGATTTCCGCTTCATTGACGGAATCGACCAGGGCAAATGCTTTTTGCAACACCTCGTCCGCATGGGCCCGCCGGTTGCTTACCACCGCAATGCCCAATCGCGCCCGTTGCCACTTTTCCTGCAACGCCGTTTCCGCCACGGAAACATTCAGTTTTTTTCTCAAACGATCGCGCAGGGAACGGAGGATCATCCTTTTATATTTCAGAGAATCGCTTCCCGAAAGGTACAGCTCCAGTTCCAGTATTCCCACGATCATACATTTTCAAGTTTACGCTTGGTTTGGGTTATTTCAAAAGATTCAATCACATCGCCAACCTTAAGGTCGTTGTAATTTTCTATCTGCACGCCGCACTCAAAGCCGGAAGCCACTTCCTTTACATCATCCTTAAAGCGTTTCAGCGAGGCGATATTTCCCGTGTAAATCTCAACGTCATCCCGAATGATGCGCACCTTGTTCTGGCGCAGTATCTTACCGTCGGTTACATAACAGCCGGCAATAGTGCCCACGCGGGACACTTTAAAGGTTTCGCGCACTTCCAGATGGCCGAGCACAACCTCATTCTCCTCGGGCCGCAACATGCCTTCCAGCGCCAGGCGGATGTCATTGATGGCGTCATAAACCACACGGTAAATATGAATATCCACCCCTTCCCTGGCCGCCAGTTCCTTGGCCTTGGCATTAGCCCGCACATGAAAACCGATTATAACGGCATTCGAGGCGGAGGCCAGCAGAACGTCGCCCTCGGATATGGGCCCGACGGCCTTGCGCACCACATTAACCTCAACCTCCTGGGTATTCAGTTTGATCAAGGCATCGGACAAAGCCTCGGCGGAACCGTCCACGTCGGCTTTTACAACGATATTCAGCTCCTGGGTCTCGCCCATCTTGATCTGCTCGGAAATCTGCGCCAGCGTTTTGTGACGATGGGTTTTGGCTTCCTGCTCACGATGGAGCTGCTGACGTTTTGTGGCGATCTCCCGCGCGCTGCGCTCATCCTTGCGCACCACAAAGCGGTCGCCTGCCTGGGGCACTCCGGTAAAACCGACCACCAGGCCGGGTTGCCCCGGAGAAAGTTTTTCCATTTTTTGATCACGCTCATCCAAAATGGCACGTACCTTGCCATGATACTGTCCGGTAACAAAATTGTCGCCCACGCGCAGCGTGCCGGACTGAATCAGCACCGTGGCGATGGGCCCCTTGCCCTTATCCAGACGGGATTCTATCACAAAACCCTGGGCCATTTTATTGGGGTTGGCCTTCAGTTCCAGCAATTCGCTTTCCAGCAGAACCTTTTCCAGCAACTCCGGGATGCCTTTTCCGGTCTTGGCCGAAATCTCGGCACACTGATAAGTGCCGCCCCAGTCTTCCACCAGTACATTACGCTCGGAAAGCTGCTGTTTAATACGCTCGGGGTTGGCCCCGGGCTTAT
>JALXBH010000295.1 GCA_026991535.1 Calditrichia bacterium
ATGAGATACTTCTTCATCCGTTTGTCCTCCGTCTGAGACGGTTTATTGTTGAGCCATTATTTTTTGCTCGATCACACCCAGTTCCGCATCCAGCTTGGAGAGGGTAATCATGGCATTGTATTGCGCGGAAATCAGCGTCTCCTCGGCGCGGGTCAGCTTAACCTGGGCTTCGCGCACATCCAGCGAGGTACCGGAACCGATCTGATAGCGCTCCTGGGCCAGACGCAGTTCCTCCCTGGCCGCGGCCAGGTTTTCGCGGTTGATGTTTATTATTTCCACATAGGAGTTATAGTTTTCATATAACTGATGAATATTGGATTCCAACTGCCGTTTATAGGCCAGAAAATTCTCCCGGGCCGTTTTTTCGGCAATCTTGGATTTTTCAATGGAAACATAGTCGTTCAGGCCGTTGAAAATGTTCCAGCTTAAACGTAATCCATAGGAAAGACGATAGTTTTGATCCAGATTGGTATAAATTTTTTCAAAGTTTTCATGGAAACGGCTGTAGCTGACATAAAGTGAAAACTGCGGCCAGAGCAATCCGTAGGAAAGGGAAGTGCCAAGCTCCCGGGACTTAATAGTAAGTTCATTCTTTTTAAGCAGGGGCTGATTCTCCTGTGAAGTGCTGATAAGTTCTTCGGTGCCCGGCAGGCTCTCGATCACTTCATCGACCGAGGCAATCTTAAGCGGCGTGGCCGGATTGCGACCCATCAGGATGTTCAGGTTGCGCCGGGCATCCTCCACCGTATTCTTTTGAGTCAGCAGATTGATGCGGTCATTTCCCAGGTTCACCTTGGTCTGGTACACATCCAGTTTGGCCTTGGAGCCCAGCTCATACATCTTTTGCGTGCGATCCAACTGCTCCTGGCTGCGCTCAACGGCCACCTGGTACACATCATAAAGCTTTTCCTGCTTCAGCAGGTTCAGATAGGCTTCTTCGATATCGCGAATCAGATACTGACGGTCGCTTTCGTACTGCCTTAGGGCCGCTTTTTGATCCGTTTTGGATTTGCGTATCTGGTTCCACCAGATACCGCCGTCTACCAAAGTCTGACTGATATTTAAGGAAGCCGAACTGGAGGAACGGTTTGAGGCCGGGTTTTTACGGACTTTCTGTTCATAGATAACATTGTTAAGGCTATCGATACCCACAGGGGAGATATCCAGAAATTCGGAAGCACCGTCCTCGCGCTCGCCCCGATCGACAGTGACGGAAATAGTGGGCAGAATACCACGCAGACTTCCGGTTATATCAAAGTCCGCGCTCTCCACGTTATTGCGCGAGATATTAACATTACTGTTGTTCTCAAGACCGATGGCCACGCATTCCTGCAGGGTAAGCACTTGCGCGGTTACGGTGCCCATGGATAGTAAGAGGATGACAAAAAAGACAATCCGTTTCATGTTCTCTCCTGAAATTAAAAATTAAATAATTGTCCCAAACCAATGATTATAAAGGTAAACACTACATACAGGCTGATCATGGTGCCATAGCTTTTGCCTTTGGAAAATTTGTATACCACGCCAAAGGCGATGCTGAAAACGATGATCTTCCAGATGGAAAAAATATCCACGGCATTAGCCAGCTTAAAAAGCATGGTTTTGGAATCGGCCGGGTCCATAAGCAGGGCCAGACTGGTATAAACATCATAGCTGTGTTTGATGACGATAAGCGGCAGCTTGATAAGGGCTTCCACCACGCCGACCATCCCCGCCCAGGCGGAAACGGAAAAAAGGGTTTTGAAATCGGCATTCCCGCCAAAGGCAAAATTACCAAACAGCATAAATACCGCCGCCAGGAAAGCGGGAACGAGAAAAACGCTGATCACCACACCGATGGAGGGCATGATGAGGGTCATAAAAACACCGGGATCCTCAAGCCGCTCCAGGGCGGCATCCTTTTGCTCTTCCGTAAACCTGTCGGATTCCAGAATATTCTTCTTCTGCATTTCAATGTTTATATCCTGGGTATAGTAGACAAAAGACAGGCTGACGATCAGAGAGAGCAAAACAGGAAAAATCCAGTTAGGATAAGCCTTGATGTTTTCAAAAGCGGTGGCGGGTTCGGTAAGAACCTTGGTGGCCAAAACGGCCGGACTTAAAGGCTCGAGAGCCTTGTTCTCATTATTTTGTTCCATGTTTCTCTCCTGTGATGGTTGGTAAGGACGTGATCAAAATACGAAAGTTGCATTCCATACTTAAAAACAGACGGTATGCCGCTATCAAAGGCATATACTTTATACACACGCAAAACTAAAAAATTCACCCCCGTGAGGGGGCGGAAACGAAAGCCCGCTTTTAAGGAGCGCTGTCCGCGCCACGCCGTATCAGCTCAAGGTAAAAATTGCAGGCTTCGTTGATATCGCTCAGGGGGATGCTTTCATTGATACCGTGGAAACGTTTTACCGAGCGGGGATTCAGGCGGATGGGGGAAAAACGGTATACATCATCGCTGACGGCATAGTAATAGCGGCCGTCGGTACCGCCGATAACCAGGTTGGGCGCAACGGGCGGGTTATGATAAACCGCCTTTATAGCGGTGGCGATGGTTTTAAATCCGGCGCCGGTCACGGATGAGACGGGGGAGGCGGCATTGAAGGAGGTGTAGACCGCTTTAATGCGCCTGTCATCGATGGTGTTTAGCACATGTTGCATAAGTCCCTCGCGGGTTTCGCCCGGCAGCAGACGGAAATTAACCGTGGCTTCGGCCTGCTGCGGGATGATATTTTCCTTAACCCCGGAGCGGAAGATGGTGGGCGCGGTGGTGGTGCGCACCATGGCGTTGCCCGAACCCTTTGCGCTGTAAATGTTGAAAATTATATTCTTAAACAGGGAGGTGTTGGCAAAAACCAACTTTTGGGCAAAAGGCATCTCCGGCCCGATATAGCGCATAAAATCCCTCACGGGCGCGCTCAGGCGGGCCGGCAGGGGGTTCTGCTTTAGTCGCCTGATGGCGCCGGCCAGCACATCGAGGGCGGTTTCCTTTTCCGGCATGGAGGAGTGCCCGCCAATGATCGAAACGGAAAGACGGATGGTGGCATAACCTTTTTCGGCGGTACCGATGATGGCCACCGGGCCGTCCATGCCGGGAATCATATCCTGCAACACGGCATAGCCTTCGTCCAGTACCCACTCCGCGCGTATGCCCTGCTCTTTCATCCAGGCGCTCATCACTTTGGCCCCCCGTGTTCCCTCGATCTCCTCGTCGTGGCCAAAGGCCAGCCAGATATCGCGGGCGGGTTCAAAACCGCCGGACAGCAGGCGTTCCACCGCCTCCATGATGGCGATGATGTTGATCTTGTCGTCGATGGCGCCGCGACCCCACAGGGTATCGTTTTGTATCAGCCCGCTGAAGGGCGGGTGGTTCCAGAGGGGAAGGTTCTCTTCGCCGACGGGCACAACGTCAAAGTGGGCCGCCAGCACAATGGGTTTCCTGCCGCTGTCCGTGCCCCGCCAATGGTAGAGTCTGGAAAAGGCGCTGAATTTCTTCAGCGTCAGCCGGGCGTGGGTCAGCGGGTAGTTCTCTTCCAGATAGCGGCCGAACCGGACAAAGGCACTGCTGTCCACCGGCAGATTTTTGCCGTGGGAAACGGTGGGGATGCGCAGGGCTTCGGCCAACCGGTTCGCGGCCTGTTTAAATTCCACCGTCGACAGGACGGTCACCGCTTCCCCCTGTTTTCCGCTAAATGTCGCCACATTATAGAGCAGGTAAAGGGTAAAAATTATAATCACGAGAAGGATAAGACGTAAAATCTTTTTCATACGCTCCCCTTTTGTCAGGCCCGGGCTTCCCGGCGGCGCTTAATTTTCGTGTGTATTTTGATCACCAGATGCAGCGTCAGGCTGACGGCAAAGGCCACAAACCAAAAATTGTCATAGCTGAAATCCAGGCCCCGTATATACAGGCGGATCAGCTCAAACATCAGAAAGATGAGAAAGGTGGCTGTCACGCCGGTTTTTTCCATGCGCAACACCTTGCCGAAGTCAAAGGCCGATTGTGGAGCCTGCCATTGGCGCAGTCGGGGGATGAACATGGGCGTTTTTTCCGCCCAGGAGAGATAGACATCGCCGAATTTTTTACGCATGAACTGCTCCTCGGCAAACATGATCCGTTCATAGTAGAGCTGATAGAGCAGCACAAAGGAGATGATAAACCAGATATTCTGGGTCATCATGATAATGCCCAGCCAGACCAGAAAGTTGCCCACATAGAGCGGGTGACGCACGGTGGAGTAGGTGCCCAGGGTGTTGACCTGGTCGGCCAGTTGCCCCCTGGTGTTACGCCCGGAGGTGTTGGTGGCGCTGTAACCGGTGGTCATCACGCGGAACAGGATGCCCAGGGCGCTGACCGCCAGACAAAAATAGCTGTAGGCCTGTTCATAGGGGGTGTTCATAAAGCCGCTGCCGTTGTGTACGGTGAAATACCACACGGCCAGGGATATCACTAAAAAGATGACGGGCAGGCCGCCGCGATGTTTAAACAGGAAATTACCCTGAACTTCCATCTCTTCCTGAAATGCCATAATAAATCTTTCGCTTGGTTGGTGAAAAAAGGATCCCGTGAACGGGTGGTGTTGCTTGATTTCATCAGCCTTTGATTTTAAGGATTCGGGAGAAATAAAACAACAGTATCTGTCAGGGGCTGTCGGCGGCGGCCATCCGGCACAGGGTCATACTGGTTTTAAGGTTGCGCGTGGTGGCCTTTACGCCCAGCGCCCTTTCCACCGTGCTGTTGTTCAGCCGTGTTTTTCCATAACCCCCGGGGCAGTAAAACCAAAGGCGGTTCTCCTGTAAAACGATTCGCTCTTCGGGAGTCATGTATTTATGCAACAGGGATTCTCTGCTGTTATCCACGGGCTGTTCAAGGTAGGAGATGTAAATACGTTTTTCGTCATGGCTTTCGGGGGCAAAGGGGTTCGCGTCCATCATTTCACGCAGTACAGCTCCCGTTAGTACAATCACGGGAACCTCAAAGCCGAAAGTACCGGCAATACCCCGGCGGATGCTTTGGGCCAACGCGCGGGGTGCGCCGGCCGGGGCATGAAAAATCAGATTGCCGCTTTGGATATAGCTTTGAACGCGTTCAAAACCCAGGGCGCCCGTCATCTCCCGCAGGGCCTCCATTTTTATTTTCTTTTGACCGCTGACATTGATACCCCTGAGCAGGGCTATATAGACGGGCATGGTCACTCCTTATGTATGGTTGCGGCCTGGGGGCCGCGCCCCGGGTAAGCGGATATCAGCCCGCGGCGGGCAGGAGGGCAAAGGGTAATTAATAATCCCTGTCCGGCTTAAGGTTTTGCCCGCCACTCTTTTTTAACCTGATGATAGGCCTGGCGAAAACTGAGCCCCCGATTAACTCTTTCATAGACCTTTTCCGTTAAAAAAAGCTCCTCGCTCATGGCCGCTTCAAGCGCGGCGCGGTTTACGATTAAGCGGGGGACGGTTTCCAGAAGTACCCGCAGGGTATTCTCCAGCAGCGCCACGGCCCGGGTAAAGGGGCGCTTGGTAAGCTGCAGGTCGCGTTGATAGCCGCTGAACAGTCCGGCGGTAATATCTTCCACCTCGCGCTGCCAATGGAGGTAGCGGCGTACATTGCCGCGCATAATCTCAAACAGATCGTAATTGCGCTTTTGCGGCATGATGGAAGAGCCGGTGGTATATTCCGGCGGCAGGGCAAGGAAATTAAATTCGGCGCTGCTGAACAGCAGCATGTCGTTGGCGAAGCGCCCGGCGATGAGCATGGCCGGGGCCAGGGTGCTCAAAAAGATGTTTTCAAAACTGCCCCGGCTATGGGCGCAGTAGATGGGATTCTCCTGCACGCGGGCAAAGCCCAGTTTCCGGGTGGTGAAGGCGCGGTCATTTTTAAAGTTGGCGATACCGAAGCCGGAAGCGGAACCGAGGGGGTTTTGATCAATCAGCTTTTGCAAACCGGGCAACAGAAGAAGGACGTCCTCCAGGGCCTCGGCAAAGGAGGCCAGCCAGACGCCGACGGTGGTGGGCATGGCCCGTTGCAGATGGGTATAGCCGGGCATGGCCTGCGTGGCATGGCGCCCGGCCGTGGTACGAAAAGTTTCCGCCAGGGAACGGAGGCTCTGCCGCAGGCTGTCGAGGCGCTCTTTCATAAACAGGCGCAGCATCACCAGCGCCTGATCGTTACGGCTGCGTCCCGTGTGGATTTTCTTGCCGGCCTCACCGTACTTTTCAGTTAAAAACTGCTCTATGGCCGTGTGGCCGTCTTCCTGTTCCGGGCGGATGCTAAAACGGCCCTGTTCCCAAAGTTCACCTATTTCCCGCAGGCCTTTTTGCAGGGCGCGCCACTCATCATCCGATAAAACGCCCTGTTGGTGCAGCATGGCTCCGTGCGCCTCGCTGGCCCGCAGATCAAACGGCAGCAGCTCCCCGTCCGTCAGATAGTCATCACCCACCGTATAGGCTTCGATCAGTGTGTTAAGCGGCGTTTCGGCGCTTTGCCATAGTTTTTTGTCTGCCATGCGCCCTCCGCGGTTTAGTTGTTGAACAGCTCTTTTTCAAAATCATAAACATTAAAAGCCGTGCGCTGGGCCAGATTATAGATTTCTATAAAGCCCGCGGCGGCATTCTGGTTAAAGGTGGCGTCGCGCTCAAAGGTAGCCAGGTTTTCATCAAAAAGCGAATAGGGCGATTCCAGGGCCACCACGGTACAGTTCCCTTTATATAAGCGCAGGGTCACCTTGCCGGTCACTTTTTTGTTTTGACTGTTGATAAAGGCATGGATATGATACATCACCGGATCGTACCATTTGGCGGCATAGGTCAGATAGGCCCATTTGGTATCGATAAAACGCTTGAGTTCGTTTTCTTCACGGGTGGAGACCAGCTTTTCCAGCTTGCGGTGCGCTTCGATCAGCATGGTGGCGGCGGGATTTTCATAGATGCCGCGCACCTTTAACCCCACCAGGCGGTCTTCGATCAGATGGAAAACACCCACGCCGTGTTTGGCGCCGATTTTATTGCAGGCGGCGATCAGCTCGCTCATCTTCATGGCCTGATCATTGAGCTTTACCGGCTTGCCCTTTTCAAACCCGATATGGACCAGTTCTTCCTTATCCGGGGCCTTTTGCGGGGTGTTGCACCATTGCAAAATATTTTCCAGCGGCGGAATCAGCTCGGGGTTTTCCACCTCGCCGCCCTCGCCGGTGTTGCCCCACATGTTCTCATCATAGGAATAGGGCTTGTCCTTTTTTTGTACCACGGGGATATTGTGCTTTTCGGCGTAGGCGATCTCTTCCTGACGGCCCATGCCCCATTCGCGCACGGGAGCGATGATCTTGATGTGCGGGGCCAGGGTGGTGATATAGCTTTCGAAGCGCACCTGGTCGTTACCCTTGCCGGTGGAACCGTGGGCGATGACATTCAATCCCAGCTCGTTGGCGATTTTTACCACCACGCGGCTGATGGCCACCCGGCCCAGCGGCGTGCTCAGGGCGTAGCCGTCCTGATAGTCGGCATTGGCTTTGATCGCTTCGGTCAGCAGGATGTCGGCAAACTCGTCTTTGGCGTCGTAGACGATGGCCTCTTTGGCGCCCAGGTCCAGTGCCTTTTGGCGGATGGCCTCCAGGTCGTCGGCGGTTTGTCCCAGATCGATGGTCAGGGCCACCACCTCGGCGTTGTAGGTTTCACCGATCCATTTTAACATAACCGAGGTATCCAGCCCCCCGGAATAAAGCAGCAGGCAGGTGTCAAAGCTGCCCTTGTGGGCCTCCTGCGAGGCCACCTTTTGATAAGACGATTGCTGATCCATGATTCTTCCTTTGGAATTTAAGTGAGGCGTTGGTTCGCTGTTTGAACAAACGTTGATATTTTACAGGGAAAAGTCCGAAAAAACAAAATAAAGTTTTGTAAAATTCGGCAGATAAGTAATAAAGTTAGGTCAGGGTATGGGCGGACGTTCCCCGTGGATATCTTTTGTGAAAAATGAAAGGTGCGCGCGCGGGGAAAAATAGCCAGACGGCAAAAGGAAAAAGCCCTCTCAGGGACGGATATTAAAACCTCCGGCCGTACCGAGCACTTTATACATCATCAGTGAGGCAATATGAGTGGCGCGTTGTTTTATGTGTTCCGCCGCCGGGCCTTCGAACAGATCATCCACGGTGGTGAAAAAGAGCTGTCGCCAATGGTGGAAGTGTTCTTCCTTCAGGGGAAATATTTCATTGAGGTCAATGTGAACCTGCATGGGGTTGCCCTTATAGCCCGGCTTGCTGAAGAGGATGGTGCTCCAAAACTCGATCAACAGGGGGATGTGCCGCTCCCAGTTCACTTTGGCCACATCATTAAAAATGGGCCCCAACATTTCATCGCCGCGGATGGTATCGTAAAAGGTGTTGACCAGCAGGGCGATATCCTGCTTATTTTTTATATCATGTTTCATGGGATTTTGTCTCAACTACTGTTTATGACAAAGCTACGGGAAAAGGGTTTACGGCTCAATATCGGATCGGGATTTCTGTTTCATTTGCAGGCGCATGGCGGGGCGTCGATCGAATACATTGCAGTGCCGGGTATGCTTAATTATAAGCGGATAGCATTAAAAGCGCTCTTTAAGTATATTCAAGTCTTAAATAGGTAAAAAACGGGTTTAGCACATATTAACGCCGGTTGAGGAATAAAACATGGGTTCTTCTCTTGAAAGTCAAAAACGTTTTAATGAGTTAAACGCCGATAGCGTGGCCCGGATATCGGCAAAATTCATGGAACTGGCCAATCGCCTAAAGGAGGAGAAGGCTTCGGCCGGGGCGCAGCAGGCCGTAACCGAGCTGTTTAAGGAATGGATGTCGCTTAATCAGGGCATCACGGCGGAAGTAAAAAAGATGCTGGCGGCTCTGGAACAGTCGGAAAAGAAGCAAGCCTATTTTCAGGAAGAAAAACGGCGCCTGGAAGCTCTTTATGTTTCGGGAATTATATTTACCGGCATCAGTCAGATGCGGCCTCTGATGGAAAAAGCCATTTCCACGGTGGTCAAGGAACTGAAGGCGGATTCCGGCTTTATCGTGCTCACCGACCCGGACGGTAATGTTACCCATACCTTTGCCCGCAATATGGACCCCGAACAGGATGAACCGGCCCGCGAGATGAGCATGTCCGTGATAAAGAAAGCGCTTACCGGCAGCGAGCCCGTTAACCTGGCCGAGGAAGATACCAATCTGTCCCTGTTTCAGGCGCACAGCATCATCAATCTGGGGATTAAATCCGCCCTGTGCGTGCCCCTGCTTACCGGCCGGAGGGTTTTGGGCGCGGTCTATCTGGATCGCCGTCAAAGCGGGCAAAGCTTTGCCGATGCCGATCTGAAGTTTCTGATGTCCTTTGCCCGGCAGATCGTGCAGGGGATGGATATCTCCGAGGAGATCAGCAGCCTGGAACATAAGCTGATCGATGACGCCAATATGGATTTTGACGGTTTACGGCGCACCTTTAAGTGCGATAATATCATTGGTCGTAGTAAAAAGTTGTTCGAAGTGCTGCGGGTGGCTTCCAAAATCAGTCCGACCAACGCCTCGGTAATTATATTGGGGGAAAACGGTACGGGCAAGGAGCTGCTGGCCAGGGACATTCATGAAAACAGCCGCCGGGCGGATAAGCCTTTTGTGGCTATCAATTGCAGCGCCATCCCGGCCGATCTGCTGGAGTCGGAACTTTTTGGCTATGAAAGCGGCGCCTTTACCGGAGCTACCAAATCCAAGCCGGGGAAATTTGAGCTGGCTTCCGGCGGAACCATATTTCTGGATGAAATAGGCGATATGTCGGTCAACCTGCAGGCCAAGCTGCTGCGCGTATTACAATCCCATGAAATTGAACGCCTGGGGGGCGTAAAGCCGCAAAAGATCGATGTACGGATTTTGGCGGCCACCAACCGGGATTTGAAAAAGCTGATTCGCGAAGGGGAATTCCGCGAGGATTTGTATTACCGGCTGAAGGTGGTGGAGCTGACCATGCCGCCTCTGCGCGAACGTAAGGAGGATATTGAGGCCCTGGTCCGTTATTTTCTGGAAAAACATAAGCAGGGGGAGCAGCCGCCGGATATCAGCGAGGAGGCGCTGTTGATATTGGAGGCCTATGACTGGCCCGGTAACATCAGGGAACTGGAGAATGTGATACTGCGCAGCGTGGTGCTGGCCAAGTCCGACACCATCCAGGCGGATGAACTGCCGCAGGAGCTGGTGGACAAAACGGACGACACCGCCCTGGTGGGCAGCGGCAGCACCCTGGCCGAGGCGGAAATGGAATTCCGGCGCATGTATGTTCTAAAAGCCCTGCGTACCACCGGTTCCAAGTCCGAGGCGGCAAAAATACTCGGCATAAACCGCACGCACTTTTATCGTATACTCTCGCAACTGGATATAGAATAGCAGCGCCCGGCTGTCATTTCGAGAAGCGCAGCGCCGAGAGATACATACCGCCGCACGGTATCACCCTATCCGACAAAACCAATAAAATTTTATCCCACCCATGACCTTCCCCCCTTCTCTTCGCAAGAGAAGGGGTGGGGGATGAGTTCCCAAGCTGGCCGGACGGCTAAAGGGCAGCGTTAAAACCAAAGTCTATCTAAAGGGGTTCCTCCATACCCGAATCCGTTGAAACGGATAGGGAGGACTTCCACGTCTGTTCCATCCCACCCGGATAAATCCGGGGGTTAATGCTATTACCCCACCTCTACTCCCCTCCCTGA
>JALXBH010000296.1 GCA_026991535.1 Calditrichia bacterium
CCTGCACCCATCGAAAGGAATGCAACTTGAATACCGTTAAGGAAGAACTGATCCGCGCCCTTTATGATACGGGCGCCGTCCGTTTCGGCAGCTTTAAGCTTAAGTCGGGGCTTACATCGCCCTTTTATGTGGATCTGCGGGCCATCATCTCCTATCCGGCGGTGATGGATTTGATTGCCCGCGAGCTGATCCGGCTCAGCCGCGAACTGCGGTTTGACTGTCTGACGGGCATACCCTATACGGCCCTGCCGGTGGGGGCCATCGTTTCCGACCGCCTGAAAAAGCCCCTGGTGTACCAGCGCAAGGAGAGCAAGGCCTACGGCACGGGAAAAAGCCTGGAAGGACACTATCAAGCGGGGCAGACCTGTCTGGTGATCGACGATGTGATGACCACGGGCGAAAGCAAGATCGAGGCCGCCGAAAGCCTGACCGCCGCCGGATTGAAGGTGCGCGACTTTGTCATCATCGTCGATCGCAGCTTTAACGGCCGTGCCTTTCTGGAAGAATACGGCTATCAGTTGCACGCCCTGGTGACCATGGAGGAAATGGTTACCGTGCTCTCGGAGAAGGGGCTGATCAGCGCCGGACAAAAACAGGCCGTTCGGGATTTTATGCAACAGCCCCCCCGGGCGCAGCGCCCCGGCCTGGAAGGCATGGCCCGCTCGGCTCCCGCAGCATTTAACCGCACGCTGGCCGCCCTGGCCCTGGAAAAAAAGAGCAATCTGATTCTCTCCCTGGACGTCACCACGCAAAAGGTCTTTTTTGATCTGCTGGAACCCCTTGCCGGGCAGATTGCCATGGTCAAGACCCATGTGGACATTCTGGAGGATTTTGACGAAGGCTTTGTCCGCCGCCTGCGGAAGCTGGCCCGTGATGAACATTTTTTGATCTTTGAAGACCGTAAGTTTGCCGATATCGGCAACACGGTGCGTCACCAGTTCCGCGACGGTTTGTATCATATTGCCGACTGGGCCGATTGCGTGACCGTCCATCCCCTGCCCGGGCCGGGTATTTTAAGCGGGCTGTTCGAGGGGCTGCATCGTCCCGTGGCCGCTTTTATCCTGGCGGCCATGAGCGCCCGGGGAACGCTGATATCCGATAACTACACCCGCCGGGCCATTGAAATGGGCCGGGAGCATCAGCAATGGGTGGCCGGTTTTATCGGCTTTGGCAGGGAGAAAGCCCATATTGAGCGCCTGCGGGCCAAGATGCCCTCCGATAGCTTTATGCTGATGCCCGGCGTTAACCTGCGCCAAAAAGGGGACGGGCTGGGGCAGCAGTATGTCAGCGCCGCCGAGGCGGTGACCGGTGGCGCGGATTTTATCATTGTGGGCCGGGGCATCCTGCGGGCGGAGGAGCCGCTGGCCGAGGCCCGCGCCTATCGCGAACAGGCCTGGCGGGCCCTGCTGGAACGCGGAGGCCTTTAAAGCCGGGGGAAAATCCATCTCCGGAGACAGATGAAAAACAGTGTTCCTTAAAAACGATCAGACAGGAGACCTCATGCAACACCTAATATCCATGCGCGATCTGGACAGCGTGCATATCAACGCCCTGATAGAAAGGGCCGGGCTGATTGAATCGGGACGGGAAAAGCCCGATTTAAGTTCCAAAGTGATGGGCGCGCTCTTTTTTGAACCCTCCACCCGCACGCAGCTCTCTTTTGACACGGCCATGAAGCGGCTGGGGGGTAAGGTGATCACCATCTCCGGCACCAAGGGCACCAGCGTGGAAAAGGGCGAGACCCTGGCCGACACCGTGAAAATCATCAACCAGTACGCGGATATTATCGTGGTGCGCCACTACAACGAAGGCGCGGCCCGTTATATCTCCGAGCAGGTGGATATTCCGGTGATCAATGCCGGCGACGGCGCCAACCAGCATCCCACCCAATCCATGCTCGATCTCTATTCCATCCAAAAAACCCAGGGCACGCTGCATAACCTGACCATCGCCCTGGTCGGTGATCTTAAGTACGGGCGCACCGTGCACTCCCTGGTATATGCCCTGTCGGCCTACAATCCCACCTTCTACTTTGTTTCTCCGGAAGCCCTGGCCATGCCGGATTACATTCTGGAGGATCTGGACAGGCTGGGCATGAACTACACGGTGCGCGGCTCCCTGGATGACATTGTCCCCGAACTGGATATCATGTACGTCACCCGCATCCAGCAGGAGCGTTTTGCCGATCCCGAGGAGTTCGAAAAGGTGAAAAATGCTTACATCATCCGGGCGGCCATGCTGGGCGGCGTTAAGGAGAACTTTAAAATACTGCATCCGTTGCCCCGGGTGAACGAGATAGATACGGATGTGGACGGCCTGCCCTGCGCCTACTACTTTCAACAGGCCAAAAACGGCGTGTTCATGCGTCAGGCCATTTTAAGCACTTTATTGCAACAATAATAAGCGGAGTTTTCCCGATGGATAAAAAATTAAAGGTAGACCCGATCAAAGAGGGCACGGTGATCGATCATATTCCGGCCAACAAGGCGTTGCAGGTGCTTTCGATCATCAAACCGGAAGAGGACGACGTGGTAACCGTGGGCGTTAATTTTGCCAGCCGCAAATACGGGCGTAAGGATATCGTCAAAATAGAGGGGCGCGAACTGTCCAAGAGCGATATCAACAGCATTGCCCTGATCGCCCCCGACGCCAATGTGATTATCATCCGCGACTACCAGGTGATCAACAAGTACCCGGTGCAGATTCCCCGGCAGATCGAGGGCCTGGCCCGCTGCGGCAATCCGCGCTGCATCACCAACAACGAACAGATGTCCACCCGCTTTGTGGCCGTGGAGAGAAACCCCGTCCGTTTACGCTGCGCCTATTGTGAACGGGTTTTTGACGGCGACGCGCTGGAACTGGTCACTTCAGCATAAGCAGCGAAAGTCCGGCAATGACGGCGGTTTCCGCCCGCAGACGGTATGCGCCGAGGGAGACGTCGCTGAATCCGGCCGCGCTTAAAAGGGCCGTTTCATTGTCCGAAAGGCCCCCCTCCGGCCCCACCAGATAAAGCAGCGGTTTTTCCCTGTCCCACCCCTCCAAGAACCGCGCCAGCGGGGGCGAGTGGGGATCGACGGCCATGCATTTAATCCTTGCCGCCGGTAGTGTTTTTAAAAAGTCCGCCAGGGACGGATAGAGATGCAGCTCCGGCAGATGATAGCGCAGGTTTTGTTTCATAGCCTGACGCAAAATTTTATTAAAACGCTCCCGGTTATCGGAAAAATATCCGCTATGCCCGGTGCGGATCAGATGAACGCCCGCCGCTCCCAGCTCCGTGGCTTTTTCCAACGCCCATTCCAAACGTTGCGGCCGTATAAAGCCCATGGCGATTTCCACCCGGGGAGAGGCGGGGGGCACGGAGACGCTTGTTTCTATATCCACGCAGACCCGCGGCTTGAGCGCGGCGATATGTCCCGACAACTTATGTCCTTTGCCGTCGCACAGTACCAGGGGATCACCGCTCTTTTTGCGCAGGGTGCGGGCGATGTGTTTGCTTTCAAAATCATCAAGTTCTATCCGGCTGTCTTTAACCTTTCTCGGATCGCAATAGAACAATTCCATCCATACTCCGTATATTTTGCGGGACTGGGCCATTTATTGTAAATTCAAGGGTTGCGCGGCGCGCAAGGCAGCGACAAACAATTTAATTTAGCTCAATTCACCATTGTGTACCACCCCTAAATAAAAGAGGCTTTGATGAAAACCGTAGAGGTAGGAAATATAAAAATCGGGCCGGGGCAACCGCTGGCATTAATTGCCGGGCCCTGTGTCATCGAATCGGAGGATATCGTTCTTAAAATCGCCGAGCAGGTTAAAACCATTGCCGGGCGTGTCGGTCTGCCCCTGATCTTCAAATCATCCTATTTAAAAGACAACCGATCTTCGGCCACCTCCTACCAGGGGCCGGGGCGGGACGAAGGTCTGCGCATCCTGCAAAAGGTCAAAGAGCAGTTTGAACTGCCCGTCCTGTCCGATATCCATGACGCCCATGACGCGGAAGCCTGCGCCGAGGTGCTGGATGTTATTCAGATTCCCGCCTTTCTTTCCATGCAAACCACCCTGTTGCTGGCCGTGGCCAAAACGGGCCGGGTGATCAATGTGAAAAAAGGGCAGTTTCTGGCCGCTTCCGATATGCAGACGGCCATCAATAAGATCACCGGCGAGGGTAATGACAATATCCTGCTTACCGACCGCGGCACCATGTTCGGTTATCATAACCTGGTGCTGGATATGCGCAATCTGAAAATCATGCGCGACCTGGGCTATCCGGTGGTTCTGGACCCCACCCATTCCATTCGCAAATACGGTGTGAGCAGCAGCGATAAGCGCGGCGGGGCCAAGGAATTTATCTTCGGTCTGAGCCGGGCCGGCGTGGCCGCCGGGGTGGACTGTGTTTTTATCGAAACCCATCCCGATTGTGACAACGCCCTGTGCGACGCGGCCAGTATGCTGCCCTTGCAGCGTTTTGAAGACCTGCTCCGCCAGCTTAAAGCCATAGACGAACTGATAAAACCCCATTTAGGCCATGATGAGGACGGATTGTAGTGCAGTCGAAGATAAAAAAGATCAAACTGCTGCTGATGGATGTGGACGGTGTGCTTACCGACGGTTCCATCGTCTACAACTCGGCGGGGGAAGAGACCAAGGCCTTTAATATTCAGGATGGCATGGGCATAACCCTGATGCGCATGGCCGGGCTTAAAACCGGCATCATCACCGGCCGCCGTTCGGCCATGGTGGAGCGCCGGGCCGGGGAGCTGAAATACGATGTGGTCGATATGGGCCATTTTGACAAGCTGCCCCGTTACCGCCATATTCTGGAACAGATGGGGCTCCGGCAGGATGAGGTGGCCTACATCGGCGATGACGTGCAGGATTTATGCATACTTAAGCGCGTGGGCTTTAGCGTCACCGTGGCCAATGGCCGTCCGCAGCTAAAGGAGCGGGTGGACTATGTGACCGCGGCCGAAGGCGGAAAGGGCGCCGTGCGCGAAGTGATCGACCTGATTCTCTACCATCAGGGCAAACTGGATGAACTTATAACACAGCTTGAGCAATGAACAAGAGTTCCCGCCTTTTCTTGTGGATTTTTTTACTGGGTGCCCTGGCCCTTCAGGCGCAAACCACGCTGGCGGTTTCCCGCTTTGAAAATCATACGGGTAAAATGAAGTATGACGGCTGGGAGCGCGCCTTTGCCTCACTGATGCGCCTGCATCTGGGCAACAATGATGAGGTGCTTATTCTGGATCGTTCCCGGATGGAGCCGTTACTGAAGGAACAGGCGCTGTCGCAGAGCGGTCTGCTGGACAGCGTCCGCTCGATCGGACATCTGCTGGGGGCCGATTTTATCGTGAGCGGCTCCCTGGAGTGGGATAACGGTCTGCTGATCGTAACGGCGGATATGATCCGTGTAAAAACAGGGCAGCTTATTACGGAACAGGTCAGCGCCCGGGGCCACAGAGATAAAATGGCCGCTGTACTGGCCCACAATCTGCTGTATCGTTTGGGGTTGGAGGAAACATACAGGACCGGTGACAGGGTGTTGAGCAGTGACGTCTGGTACTGGAGCGGCGCTTTTGCGCTAAGCAGTGCCGCCGCCCTTTATTTTGACCGGCGTTATAAAGAACAGTACAGCCTTTACCGGGAAACCGGTTCATTAGCCGATTTTGACAGCTACTACAACAATGCCAATAATAGCCGCAACTGGAGTTATATTCTGGGCGGAGCGGCTCTGGTCAGTCTGAGTGGCGCGCTTATACGCTGGTTTAAGTCCGATAGCGAGAATGTCATCCGCGCCGGCGGCCGCATAAAAACAGAAACATCCTTGTACATGGTACCGAATGAAACCTTTAACCTGGGCCTCGTTATACATTTTTAGCCTTTTTTTTCCGGGCTGTAGCGATCTGGAGAGAGACAATCCCCTCGACCCGGCCAATCCCTCTTCCTTTCGGGAGTCCGTGGCCGTGGCCGAAGCCTTTGTCAATACCAATCCCGCCGCGGGCGTGTCCTATAACGGGGAGGCGCTGCGGGCGCTGGATTCCCTGAAAACCATTTTTGGCGACCGGTTGCTGGTTATCCACTATCATCGTAACACCCGGGATTTTACGGACTCCTTGGCCGTGGAGCCGCTGGCGGAAACCCGGTATAGCGCCTATACCACGGAGTATGACGAGCGGCGCTTTAAGGGTGTGCCGGATATTTTTATAAACGGACCGCGGGAACACATACAGGGGGCCTCCTCCGCCGCCAGCGTGTCTGACCGGGCCCTGCCGCTCATCAATGCCGTTTTAAGCGAAGAGTGCTACTTTACGATGGAAGCGGATATCCGGGCGGAAAACGGGGGCTTCAGCGGTCGCGTGCGCGTGGCCCGGCTGGGCAACCAATCCGCGGAAAACCTCTCCCTGTTATTTGTGGTGACCAGCGACCGGGGTGGAGCGGGGCGCTACTCCGTTAGCGGCATGGCGCCGCCGGTGGCCGTGGACAGGTTAAACGCCGGTAGTTATCGCAGTTTTGATTTTGAGGTCAGCGCCAGAAACGGCCGGGCGGAACGTCTTTTTATTTTGTTGGTTTCCGATGACACCGGGCGCATAGAATTTGCCCTGAGCGGAACTGGCGGGGAAATATGAAAAAGAGCTGGCTTGTTATTGGCTGCCTGAGCCTGCTGGCCTGCAGACAGGTGGGAGAAATTATCGATTCCGTGGAGGCGGAAGCTCCGGTGATAAGCGCCATGGAGTTTTCCGACAGCCAGTTATTGCCGCTGGACACCCTTTTGGCCGTGGCCCGGGTCAGCGATGATAATCCCGCTCAATTAAGTTATGAATGGAGAGCCACGGGCGGTAGCTTTATTCCGCCCACGGACAAAGACTCCGTTTACTGGATTGCTCCGCTGAGCGGCGGTAACTATACGCTGACCCTTAAAGCCGCCAATAATTTCAAATCCAGTGAAAAGTCAAAATCCGTGCTGGTGGTAAATCCGGGCCGGCCCGTAGTTTCCATAGAAAGTCCGCGCGGCGGCAGTATTTATGTGCAAACCGAGCCTATAGCGCTTAAGGTAAAGGCCTATCATGATAACGGCCTGAGCTATGTGCGGGTACTTTTAAATGGCCGGGAACGCGTCCGGAGCGGCGCGCGGAGCGATAACATCTATCAGTTCAGCCTGGCTACGGACAGCCTTTCCGGCGACTATTGGCTGACGGTGGAAGCAGAGGTTTTCGGTCAGGCCGGAAACGCCGGCAGGGACAGTGTGCGCGTACGCGTGGAGGGTATCATTTTAGGAAAAGGGAATCATTGATGTCTGATATTGTAGAATCGGCAAAAAAAGTCATACGTATTGAGCGGGAAGCCCTGGCGGCCATGGAAGACCGCATCGGAGAGAATTTCAGAAAAGCAGCCGAGCTGATTTTAAAAAGCGACGGGCGGGTGATCATTACCGGCATGGGCAAGTCCGGCCATATCGGTAAAAAAATGGCCGCCACCCTGGCCAGTACCGGCACCACCTCCTACTTTTTACATCCCGCCGAGGGGCTGCACGGCGATCTGGGCATGGTGCAGCGCAACGATGTGGTCATTGCCATTTCCAAAAGCGGAGAAACAGAAGAACTTTTACACATATTACCCACCATCCACCGTCTGGACGTACCGGTAATCGCCATGACGGGCAAGCCGGATTCCACCCTGGCCCGCAACGCCTATGTGGCCCTGGATATAGGCGTCCGTGAAGAGGCCTGTCCCCATGACCTGGCCCCCACCTCCAGCACCACGGTGACGCTGGTGATGGGTGACGCCCTGGCCATTGCCCTGCTGGAGGCCCGTGGCTTTACCCCCGATGACTTTGCCCTGTTGCATCCCGGCGGCTCTTTGGGTAAAAAGCTGTTGATGAAAGTCCGGGATATCATGGAAAGCGATGAAAAACTACCCGTTTGCCGGGAGAGGGACACCATGCGCGTCGCTGTTATGGAAATGGCTCATAAGCGCGGTATTTGCCCCGTGGTGGATGATGATGAGCATTTGCTGGGCGTGGTAACCACGGGAGACCTTAACCGTCTGCTGGAAGTGAAGGAAGAGTTCTTTGATATTCCCGTTTCGCGGGTGATGAACCGTTCGCCCAAAACCTGCGATGTCGATGATCTGGCTGTGCTGGCCTATCAGAAAATGGAAAAATATAAAATTATTGCCATGCCCGTATTGCAGGATAAACGGCTGGTGGGCGTAATACATTTACATGACCTGATGCAACAGGGGATCACGCGATGAAATACCTTTTTATCCTGTTTTCCCTATGGCTGCTGGCCTCATGCGCGGAGAAAACGCCCCCCGCCGCCCTGGAGGATGCGCCCCGACTATCCCTGCCCGATCAGGAGAGCTGGAACACCACGCTTATTATAAGCTACGACGGGCGCAAGTCGGGCGTGCTGAAGGCGGCTCATGTTTTAAAATATTTGAAAAGAAAAAAGACCTATATCCGCGACAGTCTTACGGTGGATTTCTATGATGATCTGGGACGGCATACCTCGGTGTTGACCGCCCGCGGCGGAGAGGTGCATGATAACAGCCAGGATATGCTGGCCTACGGCCGGGTCGTGGTGGTATCCGACAGCGGCCTGACCCTGCGCACCGATACCCTGAAATGGGACAATAAAAAGAAGCTGATCCTCAGCCATACGCCGGTGATGTTTATCACCCGCTACGATACCCTGTATGGGGACACATTTGTTTCCGACGCCCGCCTGGAGAATTATACCATCAACAACGCCAGCGGTGTATCCTACCGCAACTTCCAGGAAATCGCGGAATGAGGAGCCTTCTTCTACTTCTACTGGCAGCCTTGCTGCCGGCCGGCGCCCAAAAGAGCGGCCGGATAGAAATTATCCACGCCGATGTAAATCAGGGCCGGATGCTGGACGGCGAGCAACTGCGCATCCTTTCCGGTAATGTGCATGTACGCAAGGATACGCTGAATCTTTTTTGCGACCGGGCCGTTTTTTACACCCGCCGGGACTTGGTGGAGCTTTCGGGTCATGTTTTTATAGACCGGGGCAAGCGCAAGCTCAACAGCGCCCGCCTGAACTATTATCCCAAAAAAGATATGGCTTTTGCTTTTGGGGGCGTACGCGTCTCTTCGGCGGAGGATACCCTGCGCGCCGGCCGGATGCGCTATGACCTGGCGCGGGATACCCTGTATGCCCGCTATGATGTGCGCTATTTTAATCCGCAAAAGAACATCCGTCTTTTTGGGGAAACGGCTTATTTTAATAAGAACCGGGAATATCTGCATCTATATGGGAACAGCCGGGTGGTGCGGGCAGACAGCGCCGGCGGTGATACCCTGCGGGTCTGGAGCGAGCATCTTTACTATTGGCAAAAACCCACGCGGCAGCTTTTTGCCCGCGACAGCGTGCGTCTGGAACAGGGCGATTTTCATGCCCGGGCCGACAGCATTCGTTATGATCTGGATAAGGAGCTGGCTTACCTTATGGGCCGGCCCCGGGTAAAGACCGGGCAAAATATTCTTAATGGCGATTATATGATTGCCGAAATGGACTCCATGGAGGTAAAGCGGCTGTTGGTGGAAAACAATGCCACGGCGCTTTCTCCCCGTGATTCGCTGTCCGAGGATCGCAACCGGCTTAGCGGCAGGGAGATCGAGCTGTTTCTTGAAAACAAAAAACCGGTGCTGATTATTGCCCGTTATAATGCCGGCTCGATTTATTTTGTGGATGCCGAAAGTGAAAGCGGCAGCAACTATGCCACGGCCGATTCCATTTATGTTTTTTTTAAACAGGGAAAACCGGATTCGATAGACGTTAGTGGCGGCGTGCAGGGAAAATACTACCCGGAAGACTATAAAGGAGTACGTAAATTTTGAACCGTTCCATTCTTAGCGGCGATTCGCTGATAAAGACATACAGTAAGCGCAATGTGGTTAATGACATCAGTCTGAATGTACGGCAGGGTGAGATTGTAGGGCTGTTGGGGCCAAACGGCGCCGGAAAAACTACAACCTTTTATATCATCACCGGTATGATCCGGCCCAACAGCGGCACGGTATCCATTGACGGTGAGGATATAACCGACTTCCCCATGTACAAGCGGGCGCGCAAGGGAGTGGCCTATCTGCCGCAGGAGGCTTCGGTTTTCCGTAAACTGACGGTGGAGGAAAATCTTCTGGCCATTTTGGAGATGCTGGGCGTGCCTAAAAAGGAGCGGCTGCAAAAAACGGAACAATATCTGAATGAACTGAACATCACCCATATTGCCAAAAGTCTGGGCTATCACCTTAGCGGCGGCGAACGGCGGCGAACGGAAATTGCCCGTACCCTGGTGACCAATCCCAAGTTTATTCTGCTGGATGAACCCTTTGCCGGGGTGGACCCCATCGCCGTGGAAGATATTCAGAATATCGTTCACGGTTTAAAGAACAAAGGTATCGGCGTGCTGATCACCGATCATAACGTGCATGAAACACTTTCTATTACCGACAGGGCTTATCTGCTGTTTGAGGGGAAAATATTAAAGGAAGGCACTGCGGAAGTACTGGCGGAAGATGAACAGGTGCGTAAATTGTATCTTGGAGAGAAGTTTCAGCTGCGCCGCTAAGCAGTGTTAACGTTCATCTGTTTCTTGTTAACGTATATAACGTTTTCCTTGCCGAAAATTTTGGAGATAATCAGCGGGGATAGTTTGGGCACATTGGGTAAAACCAGACGGTTAAAGGGAAATTTTGTATTGCGGAATAAATAGTGATGCGTATCGCCATGCTCCAGATGATAGGCGCATTTTTGTAACAGACCGGCCATTTGTTGGGTAGATATCACGTTAAAGCGGATTTTTTTATCAAGGATCGGTTGATCGGCATCATGGGGCAGGGGTTGGCTGCGTGCCGCGTAACTTTTTCTGTAAAGCTCGATCGCTTCCCTCATGCGGATCATGAGCTCTTCCGGTGAGGACGATTGGGCGTAACAGCCGCGAAGATTTTCGCATGAACCCACATAAGTGTGTCCATCGAATTCTTTTTTTATGATAACTTTCATGTTATATCTATATTTAGATGAGTCCTTGATGGAATTGAATATATAGGTTAAACATGCTATTGTCAATTGTAGTTTTGTGACAGGAAACAAGAAAGCCCCTGTAAAATATACTACGGAGACGGAACAGACGACAGATAGAAAATAGGTTTAATATTTTTTTAAACTTGACGAAGCTAAAAATATAATGAAAACACTTCTCCTATTTCACGAATCCGTACAGATAACTTTTTCGCGCTCGGCTCCGCATTCGGATCAGGTCTCTTTTTCCACCTTTGACGAGCTGCCTGCGCATATCGATTCCCGCCTTTACAATGCCATTATTTTTCTAAAACGATCCATCGATGTGGAATCCGTTCGATATATACGCCTGGTACAGGAGAACGGCTTTAATCGTAAGATATATATGCTGGGGACGCCGGCTTCCGACCATGTGTACCGTATGATCGTGAAAGACGAAATGCGCGACCTGGCCGAAATTTCCATGTTTCCCGAAGTACAGCTAAACAGTCTGATCGGCCGTAGTCAAAATCCCGGAAAACATTCTTCGAAAAAAGATGTGGCAGAGGTGCTCTTCCGGCTGGAACATCTGCCGGCGCTGCGTATTAACCGCCAGGGAATGGTTGTGCGGGTAAACGAGGCTTTTATCAAACATTTCCGCTTTAATCTGTTTAATCTGGAAGGGCGCCCCTTAAGCAAGCTGGTTCCGGAGTATACCGTCGAACAAATATTAGGTCATTTTCAACAGCCGGAAGCGGTTTCCCTTTACGGAAACTGTAATTTTTTTGACAGTGATGAAAATATCATTCCCATTCGTTATACGAGTCTGCTTGTGGACGGGGATGAGCTGATCCTGACCATTGATGACCTGAGCCGGGTGGTGCGCCTTAAAAGACATGCCGACCGTCTGAACCAGCAATTGGTGCAGGAACATCAGCTTTTCGACAGGCTGCTGGCGGACGCCGCCGGTATCTCCGTAGAATTGATGGAGCTGTTGCAGCAGGTGTTTTCGGCCGACCGTGTCTATCGTATCGCGGTAAAAAAGGAGGCACCCAACAATCGCCTGACCACATCGATTTTATACCCGGAGGAAACCGTCCATCCTCTGCCCGGACCCTTTATACCTTATCTGCTGGATGCCTATCGTACAAATGAACTTACAATACTGCATTTCTCGGTTAACAATAAAAACCATGCCGATATTGCCCACTGGGCGCAAACGGCTGTTCTGATCCCCATTAAAAAGGAAAAGAGTCCCTTTGTTTTCCTTTTTGTGTATAATAACCATTTTGAACCCGATCCCTTTGCCTACGGACTGTTGCGTTACCTGAAAAGTCTGCTGAGCGTTATGGATAAAAGCGCGCGGGAGGAGCAGGCCTCCGACTTTTTCCACGACTTTATGGAAAGCGCCCGCGAAGGCATGTATAAAAGCACCATGGATGGCCGGCTGGTTTACGCCAACCCGGCTCTGTTGGAAATGCTTGGCTATGATGACCTGGAGGAGTTGCGGAACCTTAATATTGCCGAAAATATCTATGCCGATGCCCGGGATCGTAAAAAGCTGCTTGACCGTTTGAGGCAAACCGGTTATCTCGATTTTTTTGAAACCGTGTTGAAACGGAAATCGGGCCATAACATACATGTGCAGGGAAGCGCGCGCGTATACAGGGAGCCCGGCGGGGAGAAAGACTATCTGATAGGCATATTGCGCGATATTTCCGCCACCCGTGCCCTTAAGGAAGAGCTTAAAAGAAACATGCGGCTCACCTCGGATATCGTAGACAACTCTTCGATTCTTATTGCCGGTTTTTCCGACGGGCGCTGGTTGATCTGGAATAACAGGATAGAACAGGTGCTGGGCTATAGGCTGGAAGCCTTTAGGGATTTTGAGCATTTGGTGAACAGCTTGGCCACCGATGAATCCAATATCCGTTTTTATATTGACCGCATGTGGGAGTATCTTTCCGGCGGAAGCGACGAACCGGTTGAAATGGAACTGCGGAGCAAAAGGGGCCTGCCGCTTTCCATTAGCTGGACTGTCTATAAAAGCGAGGTTGACGGTGATGAGATACTGATCTTTTTTGGCGTGGATGTTACCCAGGCCCGGGTTTTGGAAAGACGCATACGGGAAACTGAAAACCTGCGTCTGATGAGCACCGTGTCTAATCGGATCGCGGATGTGTTTTACGGTTATTTTGAGGATATGTCCCAGGAATTGTCCACCTTTAAGTCCCGCAAGGAGATTTCCCGGGAGCAGTTGATCGAGATCATTCATCAGGGGCTGCTGGAAGGGAGCCGGATTGCCGAGAAGGTGGCCAAACTGGCCGGGGCCTCACGTCCTGTTAACGAAATATTGCTTAAGCCCAATCTAGCGGTAGAGCATTCCATACAGATACTAAAAACCACCATGCCCGAGAGCATTAAAATAGACTTTGCCCTGGACGCCCACGGCCAGATCCGCCTGGCGGAGAATCAACTGACACAAATAATGCTGAACCTGGCCCTCAACGCCGCCTCGGCCATGCGCGAGGGCGGCACGCTGTTTATTGAAACCAAGGTTGTGGACGCATCGGAAAATGATTTTCTTAAACATAACGTTCCCACGGGACATAAATATTTCAATCTGGCCTTCCGCGATACGGGCGAGGGCATGGACGCCCAAACACGCAAAAAAATGTTCGAGCCTTTTTTTACAACCAGCAGCGGCAAGGCGGTAAAAGGTCTCGGCGCCACCTATATTTACTTTATCGTAAAGGCGGCCAATGGATTTATCGATGTACAATCGGAACCGGGAAAAGGCACCCTGATCAATATCTACTTTCCGTTGCTTTCCGATAAGGCCCAGACCAAAACGGTAAAAACGGGGCAGACACCCACCATACTGGTTGTGGATGATCAACTGGCCGTGAGAGAATTGATGAAGGATATTTTTGTTGCCGACGGCTATAATGTGCTTCAGGCCGATAACGGCGAGGATGGTCTGCGCCTTTACAAGGAAAATCGCGAGCAGATTGATTTGGTTATCGTGGACATAATAATGCCCAAAATGAATGGCGCGCAACTCTATTATGCCCTGCATGATCTCAATCCGGACTTACCCATTTTGATTACTTCCGGCTATAGCGATCCCGAGTTGAAGAAGGAGTTGATAGAGCATGGCGCCCGGGGTTATATCCCCAAGCCGCCCGATGTGGCCCGGTTGCGCACCCAGATAAGCGAGTTGTTACCGTTGGAAGAAAAGATAGCAAAGTAATTTTTGGTTTTGTAAATTTGGGGAATTCAAACTCTTTCATTAATATCAAAACGGTCAGGTGAAGTTATGCAAAAAAAAGTTCTGGTTTTAGGAACACGCAATACCGTTGTTTCCCCTATGATGTCCGAACTGATTAAGCATATTACATTTAAGCAGGTTGATGTATACAGCGCGGGCATCTCCCCGGAGGAAATTCATCCCCATACCCTTAAGGTTTTGCTGGAAATGGGTATCGATGCCTCCGGCTATAAACCCCACAGCGTAAATGAATATGTACACACCAAATTCGATATCATCATAACCGTTACACCCGAGTCGCAAAAATATGTGGATCTGTTGATGGCGTGCCGTACAAAAATCCATAAGGAATTCGACGATCCGCGCAATGTGGAGGGCAATGAAATCCAGCAGCTCAATGCCTTTCGCAAGCTGCGTGACGAGATGAACGATTGGCTTAATGAATTCCTGCCCAGGCACCGATTGCTTTAGTATTTCTAAATTATATATTTTTTTCACCGATACTGAGACAGATTATCAATATTATTGCCGAATCTGGAGGCGGAAATGCTAAAATCTAAATCTTATTTCAAATTATCAGTTCTTTCTTTTCTCATTGTTGTTTTTCTGGGTACGGTTGTACCCGCTTTTGCTCAAAACGGGGATAGCAGTTCCGTGGTGGGCGCGGCCGTGGAAAACCAGGCGCAGGAGGCGCGGCAAGAGGCCGGGGAAGCCGTCCATGAAGCGGAAGGCGGCGAAAAAGTGGAGCTGGGCGAGGTGCTGCCCATCTGGAGCGCCATTCCCTTTGTCGGCATCCTGCTGTCCATAGCCCTGTTTCCCCTGCTGGCTCCCGGCTTTTGGCATCATCATTTCCCCAAGGTGTCCGCTTTTTGGGCTGTTTTGTTTGCCGTCCCATTTGTTTTTGTGTACGGACATGAGGGTGTGCACGAAATTTTGCATATCTATCTGGCGGATTATATACCCTTTATTATCCTGCTGTGGGGGCTGTTTACCGTTTCGGGGGGCATCCTGGTAAAGGGTACCCTGCGTGGCACACCGGCCATGAACCTTATCATGCTGTTGATCGGCACCCTGCTCTCTTCCATGATCGGCACCACCGGTTCGGCCATGGTGATGATCCGGCCCATGTTGCGGGCCAATGCCCATCGTAAAAACAAGGTTCATGTTTTTATCTTTTTTATCTTTCTGGTGGCCAATATCGGCGGATCGTTGACACCCCTGGGCGATCCCCCTCTTTTTCTGGGCTTTTTACACGGGGTGAGCTTCTTTTGGACCTTTACCCTGTTAAAGGAAATGGTCTTTGTGGCCGGTTTCCTGCTGATCATCTTTTTCCTGATCGATTCCTACAATTATAAAAAAGAGGGCGTGGTTGAGGATACCGAAAGCGAAGTGGAGCCGGTGCGCATCGAAGGCGGTCTTAATTTCCTGTTTCTGCTCGGTGTTATCGCCGGCGTTCTTTTCAGCGGTTTTGTTCATCTGGGTGAAGTGAGTATTTTTGGTGTTCATGTGGCCATTCAAAACATTGTCCGCGATGTCTGGATTGTAATTATGGGGCTGCTGTCGCTCAAAACAACCTCCAAGGCTATTCGCGAAGGCAATGACTTCAACTGGTTTCCCATCCTGGAGGTGGCCTATCTGTTTGCCGGCATCTTTATGACCATTATTCCGGCCCTGGCTATTTTAAAAGCCGGGGAGCACGGCGCGCTGGCCTCGCTGGTGAAGGCTGTGGAAACCAATCATGATTATTTTTGGGTAACGGGGACACTGTCCAGCTTTTTGGATAACGCACCGACCTATTTAACCTTTTTCAATACTGCCCTGGGTAGCCTGGGGCTTACGGAAGATCAGATACGCGTTGCCTTTGCCGCGGGCAATGTCAACGAACTGTATCCCGAGTTTATCCATCTGTTGACAGCTATTTCCCTGGGTGCCGTCTATATGGGGGCCAATACCTATATCGGAAACGCGCCGAACTTTATGGTAAAATCGATCTGCGAGGAAGCGGGAATCGAAATGCCCAGTTTCTTTGGTTACATCATCCGTTGGTCGTTACCAATTCTGATTCCGACATTTTTACTGGTAACCTTCTTCCTGCTATAAAGATCATTTTTATCGTAGTTTAAAATTTCATAATTTCCCCGTCGATGAAACCATTAGAAAAAACAACATCGGCGGGGATTTTTATTAATATCCTGCCTGAAAATCTTGCCAATAAAATTGCCGCGGGCGAGGTGGTAGAACGGCCCGCATCCGTGGTTAAGGAACTGGTGGAAAACGCCATAGACGCTAAGGCGGAACAGATTAAGGTCTTTATCGCCGAAGGGGGCAAAAAGCTCATCCAGGTGGTGGATGACGGAGAGGGGATCACCCAGGCCGATCTGCCGCTGGCTTTTGAGCGCCATGCCACCAGCAAGATCAAAACGGGGCGTGACCTGGACGCCATAAACAGCCTGGGCTTTAGGGGCGAGGCTCTGCCCAGCATCGCTTCCGTATCCCGCGTGGAACTGAAAACCCGCCACAGGGATGACACCATCGGTTCCGTCCTGCGCATTGAGGGCGGTAAAAAAGCGGCGCTGAAACATACCGCCCATAACAAGGGCACCAGTATCTCCGTGCAACAGCTTTTTTTTAACACGCCCGCCCGCCGTAAATTTTTAAAAAGCGATACGGCCGAAAATCAACGGATTATTGCCACACTCAAGCGCTTTGTGCTGGCCTGTCCGCGGATATCCTTTGAATTATGGCTGGATGGCAGGCAATACTTCTCCTTTAAAAAAGGGAATGTCCGTGAGCGCATTGCGGATGTGTTTGGTCATGACATCGGCGAGCGTCTTATCGAAATGGACCACTCCCTGGCCGGCGTCCGGCTCCATGGCTTTATCGCCCCACCCGATCTGAAAAGAAAATCCCGTTCGCACCAACATCTGTTTCTGAACGGACGCCCCATTCAGGATCGTTCACTCTCCTATGCCATCTATCAGGGTTATGGCGAAACCTTAAAAGAAGGAGAACATCCTCTTTTTTGCCTTTATCTGACCCTGGACCCGTCATTGGTGGATGTGAATATTCACCCGACAAAGATGCAGGTACGTTTCAGTAATGATCGCAGCCTCTATTACATGTTTCTTAACAGCGTCAGCCGTACCTTAAATAAAAGCGGCGCCCTGCCGTCGATAACGCTGGATGGCAGCGCCCAGGCGGCGGTTATTGCCGGCATGTCCGCGGGGGAAGAAGAAAAAGGGAAATCCGGCAGGAAAGAGAGGCCGGCCCCTCTGCCTGCCCGAAAGAAGAAAAACGCCCAACAACTCTCGCTGGCCTATTTTGGCGGGAAAGAAAATGTGGAGAAGACCGGTGGGGGGCAACATGGCCACTCCGGGGAACATCACCGTTTTTGGCAATTACATGGCAGCTTTGTGCTGTCCGAAATCAAAAGCGGCCTGGTAATTATCGATCAGCATCTGGCCCATGCGCGTATTTTATATGAAGACACCCTGTCCAGGCTCAATGCCGGTCAGCCGTCGGGGGGGCAAAAACTGCTCTTTCCGCAAAAGATTACCCTGGCCCTTGATGATTTTTTGGTGTTTAAGGATATCAACGGTTATCTGGAAAAGATCGGTTTTTTAATCCGCGTGTTCAGCGGCAATACCATCGTGATCGAGGAGATGCCCGCCGATGTAAAGATAGGCCGGGAAAGCCAGATATTGCTGGACATTATTGACTATTATAAAAACGCCCCCCATGGACAGATGCGGCATACGGAAAAAATAGCCGCCGCCTTTGCCTTTAAAAACGCCTATAAAACCGGCGAGGTTTTAAGCGAAGCACAAATGCATGCCCTGGTGGATCAGCTGTTTGCCTGTGAAACGCCTTTTTACGCACCCAATGGCAAACCCGCGATCATCTCCATGGATATCGAAGAATTGAAGGCCAGATTCCGTTGAGCGTGCCGGTGATCATCCTTGCCGGGCCTACCGCCGTGGGTAAAAGTGAACTGGCCCTGAAACTGGCGCGGCTTCTTGATGCCGAAATTATTTCCGCCGACTCCCGCCAGTTATACAAGGGGCTTGATATTGGCACTGCCAAACCCAGCCGCGAAGAACTGCAAAGTGTACCCCATCATTTTATAGATATTCTGCCACCCGACCGGCCCTTTAACGCGGGACTGTTTCAAAAACAGGCGCGTGACATTATAAACGGCCTGTTGCGACAGGGCAGGGGGGCGGTGGTTTGTGGCGGAACGGGCCTGTATATCCGCGCCCTGCTCAAGGGGATGATCCCGCTGGATATCGATACTGGCGCTTACAGGGAGGAACTTTCCCGCGAACTGGAGACACGCGGAACCGAAGTGCTTTTCCGCGAGCTGGCCACGGTGGACCCGGAGTCGGCCGGGCGCATTAAAGCGACCGACGCCCGGCGCATTACCCGTGCGCTGGAAATATACCGGGCCAGCGGTAAAACGCTCAGCTACTGGCTTAAACAGCCCCAGACGCCCGCCGCTTTTCCCTATAGCTATTTTGCCCTGACCCGTCCCCGTGAGGAGTTGTACGAACGTATTAACCGACGGGTGCGCAAAATGCTGCGCATGGGCCTGGTGGAAGAGGTGCGGGCTCTGGTGGAACAGGGTTATGCCGGGGAAAACGCTCTTAATACCGTAGGCTACAAGGAGGTCGTCGCCTATCTCGATTCTCGCATATCCCACGATGAGATGGTGGCGCTTATTCAACGCAACAGCCGGCGCTACGCCAAGCGTCAGATGACCTGGTTCCGCAAGGAAAGTGAAATAATCTGGCTGGAGGCCGGCCGGGAGAACCTGGTTGAGGAAATCCGGCATCATTGCGACTCCGCTTAGTGTTGCGCCATGTTGTTTCCCGTGGGATATTCCTGCCCGTATCGTCCGTCTAAACCTAAAATTTGGTTTATTTTTTCTCCGCTTCCAACAGATGCCCGCGGGCGGGATGTTACCAAAACCTTTTAACCATTCATATAAATTCCAAATCCCGTGATTCACCGTTTCCCTTTTTGCCAAAATATCTATGCCTTTACGTGATGAATTTCATCTGACCGCGCCCGAGTAATAGAGGGGATCAATTTAGCCGATTCTGTGCAGTCTGCATGGGTGATTTAAGTCGCTAATTCCGTGTCCGAATAGTATTTAGAAAGAATACGGAAAAACTATGGACATCACAGATAAGTTACCTTTTGAGGACAGTTGGCTGGCCCGGGCCTTTGTCTACTACAAGGTTATCGATAAATCCCTGGCCGAGGAGCTGGCCTATCGCTACTCCGATCAGCGTTATTTTTATGATATTTTAACAAATAACAATTTTCTTAATGCCAATGAGATCCGGCAGTTTGTAAAGATTGCCCTGCAAATACCCGGTGTAAACCTGGATAAGGTGGATGCCGAGCAGGAGGTGCTGGAGCTTATTCCCGAGGAGGTTTGTCAACGGTACGGCCTGCTTGGTTTGCAAATGAACAAGACCCATATTGCCGTTGCTTTTTCCAACCCCTTTAACCTTGACGCGGAAAATGAGATTGAATATATCTCCGGGCGCTATGTAAAAAAGTTTTACGCGCCGCTACAGGTGATCAGCCGTAAGCTGAACGAGTATTACTCGCCGGAAGAGATCATCACTTCCCTGGTGAAGTCGAATATCGACCATAAGAGTATCCGTTTTGCCGGAGATATCGGTATGGATAATGACGCGCCGGTGATAAAGCTGGTGAATCAGATTGTCAGCGATTCCATTACCAAGGAGACCTCGGATATACATATCGAGCCCAAGGAAAAAGTTGTGTTGGTGCGTTTCCGCATAGACGGCGTGTTGCGCAACGAACTGGAAATACCGCGCTCCCTGCACCCGGCCCTGGTCAGCCGTATTAAAATCATCTCCAACCTGAATATTGCCGAAAGCCGCAAACCGCAGGATGGCAAGGCTAAGGTATTTATCGATGACATGGATTTTGATTTGCGCGTCTCCATTTTGCCGACCAGCTATGGCGAAAAGGTGGTGATCCGTATCCTGGATAAGCGCAAGGCCTCCCTGTCGCTCGATCAGTTGGGCATACAGGGATATAACCGCACCCAACTGGAAAAATGTTTCGGTTTTAAGCAGGGTATGGTGTTGGTTACCGGACCCACGGGATCCGGTAAAAGCACCACCCTATATGCGGCCATAAACCGCATCCGCTCCACCACCAACAATATCCTGACTATTGAAGACCCGATAGAATATATGTTCGAGGGGATCAATCAGGTTCAGGTAAACGAGAAGGCCGGTGTTACTTTTGCCAGCGCTCTGCGCAGCTTTTTACGGCAAGACCCGGATGTGATCCTCGTTGGGGAAATTCGTGACGAGGAAACCGCCGAGATAAGCGTGCAGGCCTCTCTGACCGGACACCTGGTACTCAGCACTCTGCATACCAATGATACCTTTACCACCGTTACGCGCCTTAAGGACATGGGTGTGGATAAATTTAAAATTACCGAAGCGGTTCAGGCAGTTATCGCCCAACGTCTGGTACGCCGTTTATGTCCCCATTGCAAAACCGAGGTTCAGCAAAGCGACATTGATGAAAAGCTCCTGAGAATGTTGAGTCGCTTTTCCGAGAAGCCTGCGATTTACGAACCCAAGGGCTGCGCCCATTGCGGATATGTGGGCTATAAGGGACGCATAGGCGTCTATGAAATTCTGGTATTGGATAATGCTCTGCGTGAGCTGATTACCGCGGATGCTTCCGTGCAAAGCATGCGCAAGGCGGCCAAGGGCAGTGGTTTCCGCAACCTGTTTGAGGATGCGCTCAATCTTGTAGCCACGGGCGTTACGGACTACAATGAAATCGTACGGGTCGTTAATCCGGTCAGTTCCCGATCCCCAAGGGAGAAAGAGCCGGATGTTGCTCCAACGCCGGCCCCTCCGGTAGTACCGGAAGGAGAAAAACTGAAGCTGAATATCTCCGAAGAGGAGACACAGAGCAAAGGAGAGGCCAAGCCGACGCCGACGGCAGAGAGCCGCCCGCCCGCTCCGTCCGCCGCCCATAAGCCGGCAAAGATTCTTATTACCGATGACGCGCCTCAAACGCGTATGCTGGTGTCGAAGATCATAGAAAAAATGACGCCCTGGGAAGTGATGGAGGCCGAGGATGGGGAAAAGGCCCTGGAAGTGATTTCCGGAGAAAAGCCGGATTTAATTGTTTTAGACATCATGATGCCCAACATGGACGGCTATGAACTGTTGCAGGAACTGAAGTCCAATCCGGAATATGAGCATATACCGGTGTTGATTTTTACGGCGCTTAAAACGCCCAAAAGCGAGCAAAAGGTATACGAACTGGGCGCGGACGGTTTTTTGGTAAAGCCCATAGAGCCCAAGCGCATGGTGGAACAGATCAAGAAAGCGCTGGAACGACGGCGAATTGTCAGCTCACAGCCCCTGTTGCAAAACGTGGCGGTTGTGGAGAGCGAAGAGGAAGAGATAGAACTACAGCTAATGTGAGGACGCATGGTAGGTTTTATAATATTTATTCTCGGTTTGTCCATCGGCTCCTTTCTAAATGTTGTCGTTTACCGCCTGCCGGGAGCAAAGTCCCTGTGGAGTCCGGGGTCCACCTGTACGTCCTGCGGTAAGCCCATAGCCTTTTATGATAATATTCCCGTGCTGAGCTATCTGATATTAAGGGGAAAATGCCGCCACTGCCGGGCGCCTATTTCCCCGCGTTATCCGCTGGTGGAGCTGGTAACGGCGTTGTTGTTTTTAATCGTCTACAAACATACGGGTCTCTCCCTGTATCTGCTTCTTTATCTGACCTTTCTATGCTTTATGATCAGTATCGCCCTTATTGATTTAGAGACGGGTCTGATTTTGGACAAGCAACTGTTGCTGCTGTTGCTGACGGGGGTAGTTTTGAACCTGTATCTCTCCTTTATCCCCTGGCGGGCCGCCCTGATTGGCATGGCGACCGGAGCGGGTGTCATGTTTTTTATTGCCCTGCTGGGGAAAGTGATGCTAAAAAAAGAAAGCCTGGGGTTGGGTGATGTAAAATTTGCCGGCGTGGCCGGATTTTTTTTAGGGGCATTGCCCACGCTGGCAGCTTCCTATATCGGCTTTTTATTGGCCTTTATTATCATATTGGCGGCCAAGGCTCTGCATAAAACCGTTCCCCGGCATATTCCCCTGGGGCCTTTTCTGGCCGGGGGCTTTTTCCTTTTCCTTTTGTGGGGAAATGAAATCGGTGCCCTTTACATAAGTTTGCTCCAACCGAGGTGATCCATGCCCAATTTTAAATATAAGGCTATCAATAGCGAAGGTAAAACCGTGGAAAGCGTAATCCTGGCCGCGGATCAGAAAGTGGTGCTCAGGCAGCTGCAAAAGCTGAAAATGACGCCGGTTTCCATAACGATATATAATGAAAAGAAGAAGGTGAGAACAAGCAATAAGCGTGTGGATGTTAAATCCATACTTATGTTCACCAAACAGCTTTTCACGTTGCTTAAGGCGGGCATTCCCATAGTAACCTGCCTGAAGGTGATCGGCGAACAATCCGAGGAGCCGGGGTTTAAGCAGATGGTGGGCGCCATCACTTCGGATATCGAAGCAGGCAGCAAGCTCTCCGATGCCCTGGCCCAGTTCCCCAAGGCCTTTCCGCCCCTCTATGTTAACTCCGTCCGGGTGGGCGAGGTGAGCGGTACCCTGGAAGACACCCTGGAACAACTTGGCACCTTTATGGAAGAGGATGATAAAATCCGCAAGGCTGTTAAAAAAGCTCTGCGCTATCCCTCCTTTGTGATGGTGGGGCTTGCCGGTGCTTTTGTGGTTTTTACGACCCTGGTCATTCCCAATTTTATGCCCTTGTTCGAAATGAGCGGACAGGAGATGCCTTTTCCCACCAGGGTTTTAATGGGTTTTTATTATCTGTTTACCGATTACGGTCTGCTTTTAGCCGTCGGCCTGGCGATGCTGGGCATGGCCCTGGCCGCCTATTTTAAAACACCGGCGGGCAGGTACAATCTTGATCTGCTGCGTTTGAAACTGCCCATTATGGGCAAATTGGTACGTAAATTGAATATCTCGCGTTTTGCCAAGCTGCTTTACACCATGAACAGTACGGGAATCTCCATTCTGCGCTCATTCGAAATCATTCAGGATACCATGGATAACCAGGTTTATAAAAAAGAGGTGGAAGGCATACGCGACCGTGTCAGCATGGGGGAGTCCATTGCCCAGGCTATAAAGCAAAGCAGCTATTTTGATAATCTGCTTATTATCATGGTCAATATCGGCGAACGTTCCGGCTCTTTGGATGATATGCTGGGCAACGTTTCCGAGCACTATTACCGCGAGGTAGGGGAGACGGTGGAGAATCTGACTTCGATGATCGAGCCTGTGGTTACTGTTGTGTTGGGTATAATGATGTTGTTTTTCGCATTGGCCATTTTCTTACCAATGTGGGGTATGATAAACGCCTTTTAGGTTTTTGCTCCGAAAAAGAGATGTAAAGCATAGCTAACCAAAAATAGAAAGGAGACTAACTATGCGCGTACAGAATAATCAAAGCGGTTTCACTCTGATGGAACTCATCGTTGTTGTGGTCATCATCGGTGTTTTGGCGGCCATAGCCGTACCCAAGTACTTTGACCTTACCGACAACGCGGCTGCCTCGGCCAATAAGGCTAATGCCAAAGCCATCGAAGCAGCCATCCTGATGGAGTATTCCAACAAGCTGATGTCCAATTCTTCCACCACATTGAAGTCAATTGTTGAAAGCTACAATGACGATTCGGATGCCTTTTTTGTAAATGGCAAAACCCCGAAAACTCCTTCCGGCGGTGATTATACGGTTAAGGTTGACGATGACGGCTTCCTTTCGGTAACCTACTAAGCTTAACTAAGCGGTTTGAGTTATGTATAAATTTAGAGAAGAGCGGGGATTTACCCTGCTGGAAGTGATTGTAGTGGTGGTCATAGTAGGTGTGGCCCTGCCTTCTCTGTTTATACTGATAGGCAACGTTTCCTACGGCTCTTTCCGCAACAAGCTGATGAACAACGCTGTGAACATTGCCTCCTCCCGTCTGGAACAGGTTCAGGCTTTTAAGGACGAGAACTGGGACTGGTATAAAACCATAACCAAATTTGAGGAAGATGAAACACTGGCGGACGGCTTTACACGGAAAACCGAGGTCGAACATTTTGAGGATTGGGAATCAACCGGGTATGAAGCCTATGGCGTAACGGTAACGGTGGGGCATCAAAAACTGGATGATGCCTATCAGGTCACCATTTACTTAACCAAATACAGCAGATGAAAAAAATTGGTTCCGCACAGGGCGGATTTACCCTGATGGAAATGACCGTGGCCATGACGGTGCTTGGTATAATAGGTGTGATTGCCTTCAATATTATTCACAACCAGGTGAACAGTTTCAATACGGTTTTTACACACACGGCTGCTGTTTCCGATATACGAAAAGCGATAAGGCTTATGCGGCGGGATTTCCAGAATCTTGATAATTCCAATATTAGCACCCTGGAAGCGGGAAAACTGATTTTTAAAAATAGTGACGGCAAGGATGTAGAATATGTTCTGGATGGCAAAACCCTGATCAGAAATGATAAATCCATTCTGAGCAATGTGGCCGCGGCGCCGTTTTCCTATCTGGATACGGAGCAAAGCCCGACCGCCGCAAAGGATTCCGTACGCTTTATTGGCGTAAAGCTATCGGTACTTACTGTAAACACGGATACCGTATCGGTTACGGAGAATATATATGTCCGCAATTAATCTAAACTCTCAAAAAGGTAATATGACGACCACGGTTGTCGGCGTAATAATGATGCTGGCTACCCTGGGGGTTATTCTGGCCACCCTTTCATCTTCGGATAGCACGCTGCAACTCTTCCAGCAGGAGGAACAGCGGGCCTTTTACGCGGCCCAATCGGGGTTGGAGTACGGCCTGAAACGTTACCTGGCCTCTGATGAGGTTCAAGATTTTACCGTTTCGGATTTAACCATCGGCTCCGGAGTGAGCGCCGATATCAGCTTAAAGGAAAAAAACGGACAGGTCATCATTACTTCCACGGGGAAAGCCCAAAAAGCGGCCAAAACGGTACAAACGGTAATCTCAGGCACGGATTCAAACTACATACCCGATTATGCCGTCTTCTCGGACAGTCCCGTTAGCAATGTGGTAACCGTGGACTCCATCGGCGGCGCGCAAAATACAAAGCTGCTTTATCAAAATGCGCCGACCCTGCCTAAGTTTGATTTGTCAAAACTGAAAACGCTTGCCAAAAAGGTACGGCAAGATGGTAACAGCTATTATTATAACGGTGATCTGACCGTGGACGAAGACTTTGATCCGCCGCCCAACACTATTGTTTATGTTGAAGGTAAAACCACCTTTAAAAAAGGGAAGTGGGATGGTCCCGTCTATTTTGTCTCCAACGGAGACGCCGCCTTTGCCGACTCCTGGAAAAACAGTGATGATGATGTGCAATTGTTGCTTTACCTGCCTAACAGTGAAAAAAAAGTGAAACTGTTGCCGGTAAGCGCGGAAGAAGATGATCCCGTTGAGTTTAAGGTGGATGATGGCGAGGTGATCCCCCAGGAACCTTATGCCGCCAGTATAACCGTGATCGGTGGAGACCTTCCATTTGGTTACTGGATATTTTTTCCATTTTGGATGGAGGTGTATGACGCGCCGATAACCGTTAAGATAAAAGTGGGTAACGGCGGTTTTATTTATCCCTTCGGACCGAGCCCCGGAGCGCACGCGCACAGGCTTGTACAAAAAGTGAACGCGGGTAATGTCAACGATCATCATAATCCGAGAACCTATGTGTTGCCCAATGACTATCCGGCGGGAACACCTATTTCTGTAACAGCGACATCCTGGGGCTGGGCACGGCCCTGGGGCAGGGCTTATTATAGAAATCTGCAGGCAAACTCGGTGAGAGACCAGGATATTGTGCTGGCCCTGCGGGATGGCGACCGCGTACCTGATATCCCCGCTTTTGGTGAACAACGCTCCGCGGCAGAGTTTATCGCAGACTATATCAATTTTAATACAGGGCGTATCAGTCTGGAGGAAAACCAGGTCATTTATCTGTTTGAACTGGCCAGCCGCGATCTTAGCCTGCCTTCTTCGGATTTTCAGGATCTGGTGATGATGGTAACCCTGGCCAAAGAAAGGGAAGACCTGGCCGGACCGGGGGACGATGATGGAGACGACGATGATGATGATGACGATGACGATAAAGATATTCTGAATTATATCACGTTGACGGGCGGGATTATTTCCGAGGGTACGGTTTCGGGCATGCAAAGCGACAAAAAAGATGACAAAAAGATTACCAATAAGTTACGGGTTGTCCGTGATGAGGAGATGATTAAAAACTTTTTAAAGCATTCGGTCAATGGAAACGCGCGGATAATTTTATCTTCAAAATGGAAAAGCATTAACTAACCTTCTGCAATTGGGGCAAAGCGGAAAGTGGAGACAATGGAAATAGCAGAAAAAGTACGGGAGACAACAGAAGAAACTGCGCCGGGGGGTGGGGCGTCTCCTCAAGAGCATAAAAGGACGAATCCTTTTTACAAGGGAAACAGGGAAAGAACGGCCTCCATGGCGCCCCCGCACATGGATAAGGTTGAAACCGTGGAAGCTGTCTTTTCGGAGTCGCTCGGCTTTCTGCAAAATATCAATGCCCACAAATTCCTGGCCATAGATATTGACAGCGATAAAATCCGCTATATTTCCGGGAAAATGGCCGGCAAGGTAATATCGGTTACCACAAACGATGCGCAGGTTTTTCCCGATCGCGATACGAATTCCGACAAGATTCTGCAGGTTACTTTGGCCAATATAAAAACCAATGTTTATAAATCGGGTATGAAAATACACGTCAGCTTTTACAGCCCGGACATAACCCTGAAAGTCATTGAACTACCGAAAATGCGTAAGGAAAAGGAGATACAAAGCGCACTTTATTTTAAACTGCAAACGGACTTGCCCGGTTTTAACGATGATAACCTATGGCGATACAAGGCTCTGGGAACCCTGGAAAAGGATGAGGGGGAATTTCAGCGTTTTCTTGTGTTGGTGATCCCGAAATTCATCGTAGAAAAGTATATGAACATATTGCTGCGCACCGGACTTAAGCCGGATACTCTGGTTCCCCGGCCCATAGCGCTGGTTAACACCTATGAACGTCTGGTTAAGGACCCCGGTCATGATGTTTTGGTGGATATCTCCTACGGCTTGACGCACATTATTTCCCTGAACGGTTCGCATATCGAGTTTACCCGCACGCTAAGCACGGGCGCGGCCAACCTTGAGGCGGCCGTTCATGATAAAAAAAGCGTATTGATGACGCCGGATACCTTTAAGGTGGGGCAGGACCCCGGTATCGGCAGGGAGGGCGCCCTTAAACCGGAAGCGATCCGCAAGGCCCTCAAGATAAAGCTCAGGGCCCTGAATGCCCATCAGAACCCTGTGCTGCAACTGTTTAAAAATGAAATACAGAACTCCATGGAGTACCTGCGCACGCAAACCGCCGCCGGCGGGAACCTGCGCCTCTTTTTAACAGGCTATGGCATTCAAAAAGAAAATCTTATTGGATATTTAAAAAATCAGTTATCGGTGCCCGTTTTTATTTTAACTCCCCGCCTCGGCAACCGGGAATATACCCGATGTGGAGAGTTCAGCGCCGCCCTGGGGGCTATTGCCCCGGCCAAAAGCCCTTTTAATGTTGTTCCCGATGAGTATAAAGTAAACGCGCTGTTCAAGCAGTTGAATATTTTGCTCTTTGTGCTGGGCAGCATGGCTCTCTCATCGGTTACCTATATGACCATGACCACGAACGCCTCCATCGCGGAAAATCAGGCGGCCCTGGAAAATTTGCAAAAGCGCTATCAACAACTCAATCCCATAGAAGTTGAGTATCAGGCCGTAAAACAGAATATTAAAAAAGTGGATGGCGAAAGGAACCGCCTGTTAGCCGCTATTGAGGCCGCCAGCCCCCTGACGGAAGTTATGAAAATGCTAAGTAATGAAACACCGGAACAGATTATTTTAACAGAACTGCGCATAAGCAGCAGTTCGGGCTTGGGGATCGAGCGCAAAAAGAGGTCGCGAAAATCCAAAAAGAATAAAAAGGCAAAGCCAACAGCGGAACATCGGGAATACAATGTACGGTTGCTGGGCTATGTGAACGGCGACTATCTGATGAGCGACGTCATTCTGATCAACTATCTGGACCGCCTGAAAAAAGTGGGTTACTTTAAAAATATTTCGGTAAGTGAAAAGTCAAAAAGGAATGCGAGTCAGAAAATGTCTTTTGAAGTAAAGGCCTCGTTTTAAACCATGAATGCAAAGAATCTTTTTATAGTACTGTTTATAACATTTAGCGCCGCCACGATCGTGGCCATTCTGTTTTATCACAATCCGGCCAAGGAGGAGCTGCGGGAGGTGAAAAAAGAGTTGCAACGCAATACGGCCCGCTTTAATAATGCCAGCCATGCTAATCGGGATATTGAAAACGTCAGAATGAAGTATGAACAGAGCCTGGAAAGTCTGCGGGAGGTTGAAAAACGCTTTATATATCGGCGGGGCCTGGGTGAGATAACCACGCGCCTGAAGCAACATGCCCAAAGCTTCAATCTGGAGTTGATAGATTTTACCCCCATCTTTAAGGTCTATTTTTCCGATACCTCTTCTTCACGGGTAAAAAAGCTGCCCTTTACCCTTACGGTTTCCGGTTCCTATCTGGATGTGGGCCACTTTATCGAAAGCTGGCCAGAAATGGAGTTCTTTATAACTCCGGGACAATTGTATCTGGGTAAAAAAGGCATAAAATCCAACTTGATTGAAGCCGATATTACGGGGTTGTTGTATGCCTGGGACGATACGGGAGGCACGCATGACGCTCGATAAACGGGAAAAGAATATGCTCTATGTTCTGGCGGTTGTTCTGCTGGCCTTTGTGGTAGACCTGTTTATTAACAGCGAGGACTACGCCTGGCTGACCGGTTCGTCCGGCGGCGGGGAGGCACATACGGAAAAAGTAAAGCCCCAGGTTGTAAAAAAGGCTTCCGGGGTAAAGGCCTCCTATGCCGGATCGATACGGGAATGGGGACGCGACCCTTTTTTTGATCCGGCCAATACCGTTAAAAAGAAGGTACGCCGCAAGGTTAAAAAAGTGGTCGCTCTTAACCTGAAGGCCATAAGTATTGCCCGGTCGGGCTCGGTGGCCATGATAAACGACAAGGTACTGACCGTGGGCGATAATATTTCGGGCTATACCATTACCCATATCGGAGAAAAGTCCGTTGAACTGGTCAGGGACGGAAAAAGCAGAATTATTAAATTGAAATAACCGGGGTTGTTCATGAAGCTGAAGATCGCAATAATAATACTATTAAGTATATCCCTGCTTCAGGCAGGGGATCTGGAAGAGAAACTTAGCCAAAAAGTGTCGCCTAAATTTAATGGGGCTTCCATAACCGAGGTATTGAAACTCTTTGCCCGGCAGCACTCGCTCAATCTGGTGGTCAGCGGCGATGTGAAAGGACGTGTCAGCGTGCAATTGTTCGATGTAACCCTGGCCGACGCCCTGAATACCATTCTTAAATCCATGGGCTATCACTATGTTGTTGAAAATGATGTTTTGCTGGTGAAACCCTACAATAAGGAAATGAACGGCGAGCGGGTGACGCGGGTTTATGCCCTTAAATACCTGAACGGCTTTCATCTGATGACCACCCTGCAGCCCCTGCTTTCCTCCAAGGGTAAAATTACGCCCCTGTTGGCGGAAACTGTGAAAGAAGAAAAAGATCAACGATCCAATATTCTGGTGGTTTCCGATCTTTGGGAAAACATCCGGGATATAGATAAGGTTATCAAGGAAATAGATGTTCCCCAACAGCAAATTCTGATTGAAGTACGCCTGATTGAATCCCTGATTGGCAACGAGGAGCAATACGGACTAAACCTGCCCAAGAGAATCGGGGTGTCGATGGACGGGGCGGAGGTGACTGCTCCCATTACCAAAAGCACAAGCGGGGGCAGCGGCAGTAAGCGTTTGCTTTCCGCCTGGTATGAACTACCCAAGGGGCCGGACGGTCTTAATCTGGGCGTGCTGAATGTGGATCAGCTTTCCGTGGCTCTGGACATGCTGTCTAAGGATAACGGCTCCAAGTTAATATCCAACCCGCGGGTGACCACCCTAAACAATAAAAAGGCCACCATAAAAATTGGCACAACCGTACCTATTCAGGAGGTGAACCGGGGTATTGGCGGCGATATCATCTCATACCGGGAAAAGGAAGTGACTATTAATATGGATGTGATTCCCGTGATTAATGACGACAAGCGTATCACCCTGGATGTGCATCCCATTCTGGAGGAGATAATCGGTTATATCGGGCCGGCCGATGCGCCGCAGCCCATAACCTCCAAGCGGGAGGTTAAAACGGTGGTGACCGTTAACACCGGGCAAACCCTTGTACTGGCCGGACTGGTTAAGGAAACGCGCAATAAGACGACGGAAAAAATATGGCTGCTGGGAGACATCCCCATTTTGGGTTACCTGTTCCAGAACACGATTACCAAGGTGGAAAAATCCGATCTGCTTATTTTCATCACCACCAGCATTGTCGGTTACAACTCAAAAACGCGTACGGGTAAAAATGGCCGTTAATATAGAAAAGGTTTTTACTGAAACTCTGCGCCTGGCCATAAACAACGGCGCCTCGGACGTACACTTTAGCGGCAATATGCCTCCGGTAATCCGCATGGTGGGCCAGTTGCGGCAGGTGGATACCGAGCCCCTGGATAATCAGGAGCTTACACGGCTGTTCATGGCTATGCTTACGGAAAAGCAGAAAAGCTATTTCCAGCAGCACAACGAGATAGACCTGGCCATTGAACTGAACAACCTTTCCCGTTTCCGCGTCAATTTTTACCAGCACATGAAAGGTATCAGCGGGGCCTTCCGCATCGTCGCCTCCAATATCCGCACCATGCAGGAGCTGCGCCTGCCGGTTATATTGAAAACCATTCTGGAACGGCGCAAGGGGCTGATTCTGGTAACCGGCCCTACCGGTTCGGGCAAGTCCACCACCCTCGCTTCCATGATTCACGAAATAAATCTGAACCGTTCCGATCATATCATAACCATCGAAGACCCGATCGAGTATGTGCATAAACCCGTAAAAAGTATGATACATCAACGGGAAATAGGTCTGCATGCCGATGATTTCTCCGCGGCCCTGCGCAGTGCCCTGCGCGAAGACCCGGATGTCATCCTGGTGGGGGAGATGCGCGATACAGAAACCATTTCCAATGCCCTGCGCGCGGCCGAAACCGGCCATCTGGTACTCTCCACCCTGCACACCAATTCCGCGCCGGATACGGTGGACAGGATCATCAACGTTTTTCCGGCGGAACAGCAACAGCAGGTGCGTCAATTGCTGGCCAGTTCATTGGTCGGGGTTATTTCTCAACGCCTGGTGCCGCGGGTGGTAAAAAACGACCGCGTGGCCGTGATGGAAATCCTTATCAATACCGACGCGGTGAAAAACCTTATCCGCGAGGGAAAAACCCATCAGTTGGATTCAGCCATTCAAACAGGAATGGAACACGGAATGCAGAATTTTGATCGCAGTCTGATGGACTTAAAACAAAACAATATGGTAGCGCCTCATTTGGAGTTGAAAAATTATGTTTGATAAAGTTCTTTTAAAGGTACGCCGGCTCTTTTTGGCCGCGGCGGTACTGGCAGTGGCCTCCTGCGCGGATGTGACCGATACGTCCAACATAGCCGTGATAAACGGCACCGTCTATACCTATAGCGACGGTCAACTGGTTCCGGTGGAAAATGCTCTTGTTTCCGCGGTGGAGGTTTACCGTCAGGCAAACACGGATATTAACGGCAAGTACAGCTTTTCCCTGGAGCTGCCTGCCGCCGAACAGCAAATAACCATTCAGGCTTCCAAGGCGGGATATATCAGCGGCCAGGTACAGGCACTGGCCAAAAACGGAGAGACCTTTTTGGCGCCGGATCTGACGCTTAGCCTGATCAATGCCGATACCAGCGGCGGTCTGCCCGTGTCAACCTCCGGCGACGCGGCCCATATCCAGCTCACGGAAAACAGCGTGCCCCAGATCTACATCTATTCTTCCGGCTTGCGGGAGTCGGCCACAATGCGCTTTTCTCTTACCGATGCCGAGGGAAATATTGTTGACAATGAACATAGTGAAACGGTTTTTTTCCGGATTCTGAACGGGCCGGGCGGCGGGGAATATCTTTTTCCGGACAGCATGACCAGTAAAAACGGACTGGTCAGCACCACGCTGAACAGCGGCATAAAAGCGGGGCCGGTACAGATAGAAGCCTATTTTGTGCGTGAAGGCGCCATCTATCGCACCATTCCGCCGCGCGTGGCCATCTATGGCGGTCTGCCCGATCAGGATCGTTTTAGCCTGGCGGCGGAGCAGATGAATATTGCCGGACAGGTACGTTTCGGCATTGTGGACAATATCACCGCCTTTGTAGGCGATAAGTACGGCAACCCCGTGGCCCCGGGCACGATTGTCTATTTTACCAGCCAATACGGTATAATTCAGGGCGCGGCCATAACCGATGAGCTGGGAAGGGCCGTGGTTCAATATCTGACGGCGGCGCCTCTGCCCCCGGACCCGGCCAGCAGTTCCTTTACGGAAGTAAGGGCCGTGACCTATGGCGATACCCTGGGCGAGAAAAAACTGGAAACCACTCTGGACTTACTGCTATCCGCGGCCACGGCAGGCATAGAAGTTAATCCGCAAAGCTTTAACTACACCAATTTGAATAATGGCATTGCCTTTGATTTTAAGGTGAAGGATATCTATGGCAATCCCCTGGTGGCCGATACGCGGATTAAGGTGACCAGCACGGCAGGCACTCTGTACGGAGATAAGGATGTAACTCTATTGGATAACCGCTATCCGGGAAACGGCAGCACGGAGTTTTCCTTTAGCTGGGCGCCCGGCGACAGCCTGAAGGATACGCAGGTCTACATCAATATTCAGGTAAACTCACCCTCGGAAGGCAATGGCAGCCGATCCCTGAGGCTGGTAGGCACCAAGGTGGATTCCCTGCCTTAGGCTTGCTTTTTCTTGCCAAACTCCGGCGAGACATTTATAAAACGGGTAACCCAGATGGCCGGGATGATCGATATGATGACCCAGATGAAAAAGTTCTGGTAGCCGATCTGTTCCTGCAGCCAGCCGCTGAACATTCCCGGTATCATCATCCCCAGGGCCATAAAGCCGGTGGTGATGGCAAAGTGGGCCGTTTTGTGACTACCCGATTCGGAGACATAAATCATATATAACATATAGGCGGTAAAGCCAAAGCCGTATCCCAGCTGCTCTATGGCCACGGCCACATTGATCCAGAAGATACTGTCGGTTTGGTAATAGGAAAGCAGCACATAGACCACATCCGGCAGGTTGATGGCAAAGGTCATCGGCAGCAGCCAGTACTTCAGGCCGTCCCGGGCGGCCAGAAAGCCTCCCAACAGACCGCCAATGGTTAGTGAAATCAGACCCACCGTGCCATAGACCCAGCCCACCTGTCCCGTGGTCAGGGCCAGGCCGCCGGCTTCCTGGGCGTCCAGTAGAAAAGGCGAGGCCAGTTTAACCAGTTGAGCCTCGGCAAAGCGGTAGAGCATCAGAAAAAGTAAAATACGGCCTATATCCTTCTTTTTAAAAAAGAGCACAAAGGTTTCCAAAAACTCCTTGAAAATGGTCTTGATGGCCGGCATTTCGATATTCTTTTCCACGCGGGGCAAAGCATAACGATGGTAGAAGGAGAACAGGACAAACAGCGCGGCCAGTAGCAAAAAGGTGACGATCCAGGCCAGCTCCACATTGCCGCTTTGCAGCTTAAACACGGCCTGGCTGGCGCTTTTCAGTTTAGGGTCGATCTGCACCGGCACCAGGGCCGGGGTTTTCCAGTTGTCACGGGTAAATTCCAGACGTCCTTCTCCGGCCAGCGCAATGCTTTTATCACCGTGTACCCGGCCGATGTTAACCACAACAGTTTCATCCGCTCCGGGCTGTTGGGCCAGGTAAACAGCCAGCATACCGATATTGCCGGTGTGGTTGGGCCGCTTCCGGTTGGCGCCGCCGAAATGTTCACGTAAAAAACGGCCAAGGGGCTGTGAAACATATTCATGCCAAAGAGAGTGTCCCTCGGCTTCCCGCTTTTGTTCGGCGGTTAGCGGGCGCTGAATATGTTTATGGAGAATGTTCCATTCCCGCGCCCGGGTAATCAGCGAGTCATAGGTCTCTTTGGAGATGGGATGCGTGTTAAGCTCCAGCCGGGCCGGTTCCACCAGGATGGCTTGTGTGGAGGAGGCGGGCGGTGGTGCAAGCTCATCGGGGGATATGATCTGCTGGTGGCTATATTGCGGAGAGACCTCCACGGCAATCTCCACGCTTTGCAGACCGCTGTTTTCTTCAATCGTTCCCGCCACAATGACCAGGAGCCCCTGTCCCGTCAGCATGGCCAGACGGTAAAAAGTGCTGCGGATACCGACGAACCAAGCCTGATCGTGCTCATCCAGACCCAGCATGTAAAAGCCGTCGGCGGCGATATCGTGCGTGGCCGAGGAAAAGGCCAGCAGCCACAGAAAGGCCAGCGTGTATTGAAAAAAACTCTCCACGGGGATGGTGAAGGCCACCCCGGCAAAACCGGCGCCCAATACCAGTTGAGCGGTGACGATCCACCAGCGTTTTGTACGGATGATATCCACCAGCGGGCTCCAGAAGGGCTTGATCACCCACGGTAAATAAAGCCAGGAGGTGTATAAGGCGATATCCGTATTGGAGATGCCCAGTCTTTTATACATAATCACCGATACCGTCATAACAACGATGTAAGGCAATCCTTCGGCATAGTACAGGCTGGGTATCCAGCCCCAGGCCTCACGGCGGGATTTCTGCATGGGGGCTCCGTAAATTTTAGGGATTAGTCATATATTTTTTTCAGATAGCTGTTGGGGTAGTAATGTGCCAGTATTTCTTCCGTGGGCTTGTTGTGCAAGGCCATGCCCAGGGCGCCTATCTGGCACAGGCCGGCGCCGTGCCCCCAACCGGCGCCAAGGATTTCAAAGACCCCGGGTATTTCGCCCGACAGCTCTTTCAATTTAACCACTATGGCCGAGCTGTAAAGAAATCGATCGGAAAGTATGCGGCGGATTTCGTATTCGGAAG
>JALXBH010000297.1 GCA_026991535.1 Calditrichia bacterium
AAGTGCATGTGTGGGTCAGGGACAGCGGCGTGGGTATCCCTAAAACCGAGCTGAACAAGGTATTTAACAAGTATGAGCAAACGGAAGCGGGCAAGGATGCTTCCCTGAAAGGCACCGGGCTGGGTTTGGCTATTTGCAAGGAAATCATCACGCTTCACGATGGCAAGGTTTGGGTGGAAAGCCGGGAAAACGAAGGCGCCACATTCTATTTTAGTCTTCCCGTAAAAAAAGAGCCGGTCACCGGGGCCGTAAAATAAATCATACCGTTTTTTTAGCGCCGGGGAAGATAATTTGCCCGCCGGCGCTTATATTCCGGACAGGCCAACAACTTAACGGTACTCGCATGTCACGTCTGTTTTTATTCTTGATTCTGATCAGCGCATTGGGCGCCCAGGAAAAAAGGGGACTCTCTTCCCTGGAAAAAGATATCCGTTTTTTGGGCAGTGACAGCCTGCGCGGGCGGGCCACCGGCAGCCCGGGGTTAAAGAAAGCCGCCGCTTACATCGCGGCCCGCTTTCGCGAAGCCGGACTGCTTAAAATGGGAAATAACAACAGCTACCTGCAATCCGTGCCCCTGCACGGGCAAACCATCCTTCCGTCCACCATGCTCACCTTGTCCTCCCCCGGGAACGGCATGCACCTTAAATATGGCCGCGATTTTTTATTGATCCGCACCGGAGAACTGAGTCTGCTGACAAGGCCGACGCCGATGGTTTTTGCCGGTTACGGTATCAACGCCCCCGAGTATGAATACAATGATTACCGCAATATTAACGCTGCCGGAAAGGTGGTGGTGGTTTTGGAAGGGGAACCCTTTTCCCCGGCAGACAGCGGCTATTTTGCCGGTGCCCTCCCTTCCGTTTACAGTTCGCCGGAGTCCAAGCTGAGACTGGCTCTGGCCAACGGGGCTTTCGGGATGATCATCATTCCCGGATCGGCCTGGAACTGGACCCGTCTTAAACGGGAATACAGCTTTGAAGACGTCAGTCTGCCGGGAGCGGTAAGCAGTACCACCGGTCTTTTTGTCACCGATTCCGTATCCCGTCTGCTTTTTTCCGGTGAAAAAGAAGCCTATGCGGAGCTGCTGGCCAAAGCCGGGAATAACCTGCTGAGCGCGTTTGATTTAAAAAAAACGATCAGTCTGCACAGTACCGTGCAACGCAGGGAGTTTATATCCCAAAATGTTGCCGGACTTTTGCCGGGGGGAGATGAAGAGCTGAAGGACAGTTATGTGCTGGTCAGCGCGCATTACGACCATCTCGGTATCGGCCCGGCGGTAGAGGGCGACTCCATCTATAACGGTGTTAGCGATAATGCCGTGGGTAGCGCCGTTGTGCTTGAACTGGCACGCCGATTTAGCAGGCTGGACTACCGGCCCCGGCGTTCGATACTCTTTCTGCTGTTGACCGGGGAAGAAAAGGGCCTGCTGGGCTCCCGCTACTATACGAAACATCCGTTGGTGCCTTTGTATAAAACGGTTGCCGCCTTTAATGTGGATGGTCTGGCCGCCATGGGTGAATTTCAGGATATTTACGCCATTGGCGCCGGACAATCGCAGCTTAAAACTCTTATCCGGGATGTGGCGGCGGAAAACGGTTTCCGGCTTGCCCCCTTGCGTTACCGGCGGCAGTTATGGGAGCTTTTTGCCCGTTCCGATCAGATCAGCTTTGCCCGCGGCGGCATACCGTCAACCATCATCATTGAGGCCCTGACCTATAAGGATATTCCATTGGATCAGGTTCTGCAACGGCTGGATCATTGGTATCAAAAACGCTATCACACCCCGTTTGATGATCTTGAGCAGCCCCTTGATCCGGGGTCCCTGGAGCGCTATGTCTCCCTGTTGTTTCACATTGTTAACCGGGTGGCCAATATGAGCGCGGCACCCCAATGGAATGCCGGAGCCCCCTATTTGAACCGTCGTCTGCAAACCCGGGCGGAGAAACGCTAATGGGTAAAAGATATCTTTTCATACTGGCTCTATGGGGAATGCTGGCCGTGTCATGCGGCCCGCCACCCGCGGAGAACACACCTATTATCCGCCTGAAAGGCTCCGATACCATGGTTCAACTGGCGCGTATGTGGGCGCAGGCCTATATGATACGCACGCCCCGGGTGTCCGTTTATGTCGAGGGTGGGGGGAGTTCCACCGGTATAAAAGCTCTGCTGGAGGGTACCACCGATATTGCCATGACCTCCAGACTGATTATCCCGGGTGAAGCCAGTAAACTGGCCCGAAAGTTTAAAAGTCTGGGTATTTCTTACCTGGTGGCTAAGGACGCCATAAGTTTTTATGTCCATCCCGCAAATCCCGTCAAGAATTTTTCCCTGGATCAAATCCGGGATATCTTCAACGGAAGGATAGATAACTGGGCCGCACTGGGAGGCGATTCGGCAAAAATTACCGTCGTACTGCGTCCGCCCACATCGGGAACCTACTGGTATTTAAAAAATCACATCCTCAAACCTTATGACTATGGCGGGGATGTGATTTTTCTGCCCACCACCCAGGAAGTTGTTAATTATATAGAAAACCATACTCACGCCATTGGCTTTGGCGGTATCGGCTACGGGCAACAGATCTACCATGCCCGCGTAAACGGTGTAAGCCCCACGGAAGATACCATCCGGAATGATCAGTATCCGGTGGCCCGATACCTCTATCTCTATACGGTCGATACCCCCAATCGGCCCCTGTCACGTTTTATTGACTGGGTGGTAAGCCCGGCGGGGCAGCGTATTGTACGCGAAACGGGTTATACCCCCTTGTGGCCGTAAGCCTTCTCCGTTCCCTGTGGTTGTTGAAGGAAGCTGCTTTTGGTCAGAGCCCGCCATATCTTTTTCGCGAAAGACTAATTTTGGCCTAACAAATCTCTAATATATCCTCCTTAAGATAAGGCACTTCAGGCGGCGCCTTGCCGCGCATTGTGATGATCCATATAAAAAAGAAGTTCCGGAGGAAATTTATAAATGAAAAAGTACATATTATTCCCGGTAATCCTGTTGATGCTGATTGTACCGCTTGCGGCCCGGGAAACCGGGAAACTGACCGGTTCCGTTATTGACGGACAAACCGGAGAGGGGCTGATCGGCGCCAACGTCTACCTGGAAGGTACCGCCTTTGGCGCGGCCACCGATATGGATGGCGGCTATGTTATTTTAAACATCACTCCCGGTAATTATGAACTTGTGGTGATGATGATCGGCTATGCCGAACTGCGGGTGAAAAATGTTGAGATTAAGGGTAATGAGCTGGTAAAGCTTAACCTGACTCTGCAGCCGGAATTGCTGGAAACCGAGGTGGTGACGGTTGAGGCCAAAGCCATCAGTAACACCAGCGCCGCTTTGTTGAAAAAGAGGCAGAAGGCCGTTGCTGTCAGTGACGCGGTCAGCGCCCAGGCTATGTCCCGCGCCGGAAGCGGCAGCGCGGCCGAAGCCATGAAACAGGTGACGGGCGCTTCGGTGGTCGATGGAAAATATGTTTACATTCGCGGTTTGGGGGACCGGTACACCAGCACCCAGCTCAACGGCGCGGAACTGCCCAGTACCAATCCCTATAAGCGGGCGGCGGCCATTGACCTCATTCCCGGCAGCCTGGTAGATAATATTGTGACACTAAAAAGCTTTACGCCGGATAAACCGGGTAATTTTTCCGGTGGTGCGGTGGATATCAATACCCGGGATTTTCCGGACAAGTTGGAGATCAACGTATCCACGTCCAGCTCCTTTAACCCGCAAGTTAATCTGAAGAATGACGGGTTTCTGGCATCGGCCGGCAGCCGCACCGATTGGCTCGGTTTTGATGACGGCCGGCGCGCCCTGCCCGGGATACTAAACGATCCTTCCGTGATAACGCCGGATCAGGGCGAGGCGCGTACCGATTACGCCAAGGCCGAGTTGCTGGATAAAATTACCCGTGGTTTTAATCCGGAAATGACCCCGGTGAAGGCCACCGCGCCCTTAAATCAAAGCTATTCGCTTTCCATGGGTAACCAGATACAATTGTTTGACCGCCCCCTGGGGCTGATCGGCAGCTTTTCCTATGCCCATAAATTCAGCGGTTATAGCAATGGCCTGCAGGGGAAGTGGTTCCTCACCGGTGATCCGTTGAGTATGGACTCCACCCAGTACTTGCGTGATACCCGTTCCACGGCGGAAACCCTGTGGGGCGGGTTGTTCAAGGCTTCCTATAAACTTACCCCCAACAACATGGTAAGCTTTAACCTGATGGTTAATCAAAACGGCGAGGACATCGCCCAAAGCCTCAGCGGCTATTTTGAAGCCTATGAACCGGACATATTTAAAACAACCCTGTTGGGCTATAAACAGAGAAACTTGCAGTCCTATCAGTTTAAGGGCGAACATTTCCTGCCCGGACTTTTGGAGTCCAAGATTGAATGGTCGGCCTCTTTCATGAACTCGACCCAGGATGAGCCCGATTACCGAAACATGGCCTACGGGGTGGGTTCAAAAAACGGGAACAGAACCTATACCATCAAGGTAAACACCCCTCCGGCGCGCTATTTTAAAAACCTGAATGAAAGCCGCAATACCTTTACCCTGGACTGGAGCCTGCCTTTTAAACAGTGGAACGGCCTGCACGGGAAAATAAAAGCCGGCGCCTATGGCAGTCAGCGGGAGCGACGCTACCGGGAACGTCTGTTTAAATATGCCACCCCCTCTTCCTTTAATCAGGGTGGTTTTAATCAAAATGGTAATCCCGATTCACTTTTTGCCGGCAGCGAGGTGGGGCTGATAGATTCCACATCCGTTACCATTGCCGGGAAAACCTACAAATATAACCGGATCGGCCTGTCCATCTTCGAGGTGAAAAAGCCGCAAAATTCCTATCGCGGGCAGGAGGATATCGCCGCCGGTTATATGATGCTGGAACTGCCGCTGACCTCATCGCTGAAATTTGTCGGCGGGGCGCGCTTTGAGCAAACGGAAAGCATGGTACTGACCGGGGACTCCACCATACAAAAGGGTTTTATACCGCTTGAGTCCAGAATAAAAGAGAATGACTGGCTGCCCAGCATCAACCTGGTGTACAATGTTATGAAGGATATGAACCTGCGTGCCGCCTATACCAAAACCCTGGCCCGTCCCTCCATGCGCGAAATGGCACCTTACGCCTCGGAAGATTATATCGGCAGTTATGTATATATCGGTAACGACAGTCTGCAGCGTACCCTGATCAGTAATTATGACCTGCGTTGGGAGTGGTTCTCCCGTCCGGGTGAGATTTATGCCGTCAGTGCCTTTTACAAGGATTTTAAGAATCCCATCGAACCGGTGATCTTCGGAAACAATCGTGAGCGCACCTGGGAATCGGTAAAACAGGCGCGGGTGATGGGGCTGGAGTTTGAAGCCCGTAAGCGCCTGGATATTATACACCCGGTTTTAGGCAATTTTACTGTCGGCGCCAATCTTTCACTAATCCATTCGCAGGTGGACATCTCCAAAACACAGCAGTTACAAAAATCCGATACCACCCTCACCAGTCGTCCGCTGCAGGGGCAGTCGCCTTATATTGTTAATATGACCCTAAATTATGATAACATGGCGCATGGCATCCACGCCACCTTGTACTATAATATCTTTGGTGAACGCCTAAGCGATGTGGGGCAGCGCTTTACGCCCGATGTTTATGAACAGCCATTTGAGCTGCTGAACTTTACCTTTAACTGGGAGATCACCGAACAGATTGCCTTTAAAGTTTCCGCGAGCAATCTGCTGGATTCCGAAGTGAAGAAAGTTCATAAATTCAAAGGCCGGGAGTATATCGAGTCTTCCTTTAAGCCGGGACGGATTTTCTCATTCGGTCTGGGGTATAAACTGTAACGCCCCGGGCAAATCGGCGGCCTGGCATTTTCAGCCCTTTCCTTAGGCGGGAAGGGCTTTTTTTAATGGGGCATCAAAGAACAGCCGGTTTTTTACATAACCCTAATGTGCCGTTAATCCGTTCTTAACACTTGAGCTGTTACTTGCGGTCATCTTAATGATACAATTGAGAAAAGTAAGGCACATTCATATACACAGGAGAGTTTTCCATGAGTTTTAATTTGATACGCCAAAGCCTGCTGCTGATATTGCTGGCAACAGGTATGACCTTTGCCGTGAACAACGGTTTTACAAAAGTGGATTATAAAGGGGCCTTTGGCCTGACCAACTGGGCGGCCAACTGGACAGCGCTTCAATCCTATGGAATCTTGAAAACCCCGTCCCCGGCGGTCAACACGGTTACCGTCAGCGATGATGACATCGTTTCCGGAAACAGCTACTACTGGACCGCCGATAATACCTACCTGCTGGATGGCAAGGTGTTTATCGAGGACGGCGCCACGCTCTATATTGAGGCCGGAACGGTCATCAAGGGCAAGCCGGGCAGCGGTGAACAGGCCAGCGCCCTGATCGTGGCCCGCGGCGCCAAAATCTACGCCGAGGGGACCGCCGACCGGCCGATCATCTTCACCTCGGAATCCGATGATGTCAACAATCCCATCGATGTGGCTTATGACACCCAGGGACTATGGGGCGGTCTGATCGTTCTGGGTAAGGCCACCATCAATGTGGTGGGCGGCGAGAATAACATCGAAGGCATTCCCACCACGGAGCCGCGCGGATTATACGGCGGTAATGATGATGACGACGACAGCGGCGTTATCCGCTATGTCTCCATCCGCCACGGCGGGGCCGAGATAGGCGAGGGCAACGAAATCAACGGCCTGACCATGGGCGGCGTCGGTCGCGGTACCACCATAGAATATGTGGAGGTGTATGCCAACAAGGATGACGGTTTTGAATGGTTCGGCGGCACGGTGAATGCCAAACATCTGATCGCCGCCTTTTGTGGCGATGATGGTTTTGATATGGATGAGGGCTACCGGGGCAAGCTGCAGTTTGTGTTTGCCATCCAGCATCCCGATTTCGGCAATTACTGCGGCGAACATGACGGCGCCCCCAAAAGCGACGTGGCCGCCGAGCCCAAAGCCTATGCCCAGGTGTATAACGCCACCTACCTGGGATCGGGAAAGACATCCTCCAATGGGGATCAGGTGGCGGTGCTGCGCCTGCGTGAAAACTGGGGCGGTTATTACCGTAACAGTATCTTTGGTGACTATAACGGCTACGGTGTGCGTATTGACGATAAAACCAGTCCCGACTCCCGAACCCGACTTGAGGCCGGTGAGCTGTTGCTTGAAAACAATATCTGGTTCGATCTGAACGGCTACACCCTTGCCGATTCCGTCGGCATGGAAAGCTACACCCAAGCATATCTGCAAAACAGCGCCAACGGCAATGTGGAAAGTGATCCGCTTTTTTCAGGCATTGGCCGTTCACAGGCGGCGCTTCTTGATCCCCGTGTTTCCATCGACGGCCCGGCCTTTACCGATCTGGCCTCCTATCCGGCCGGGGATGACTTTTTTACACATGTTCAGTATAAAGGGGCCTTTGGCGCCACCAACTGGGCGGCCGGTTGGACGGCTCTGTCCGCCTACGGTGTGATGAAGAGCCCCGTTGAACCCGGTCAGCAAACCGTGACGGTAAGCGATGGCGATATTCAGGCCGGTGGTACCTATGTGTGGACGGCGGATAAAACCTATCTGCTGGATGGCAAGGTTTTTGTCGATGCCGGTGCCACGCTTTATATCGAAGCGGGAACCGTCATCAAGGGCAAGCCCGGCAGCGGCGAGCAGGCCAGCGCCCTGATCGTGGCCCGCGGCGCCAAAATCTACGCCGAGGGTACCGCCGACCGGCCGATCATCTTTACCTCGGAATCCGATGACGTAAACAATCCCATCGATGTGGCCTATGACACGCAGGGGCTGTGGGGCGGTCTGATCGTTCTGGGTAAGGCCACCATCAATGTGGTGGGCGGCGAGAATAATATCGAAGGCATTCCCACCACGGAGCCGCGCGGATTATACGGCGGCAATGATGATGACGACGACAGCGGCGTTATCCGCTATGTCTCCATCCGCCACGGCGGGGCCGAGATAGGCGAGGGCAACGAAATCAACGGCCTGACCATGGGCGGTGTCGGTCGCGGCACCACCATAGAATATGTGGAGGTGTATGCCAACAAGGATGACGGTTTTGAATGGTTCGGCGGCACGGTTAACGGCCATCATCTGATCGCCGCCTTTTGTGCCGACGACGGTTTTGACATGGACGAGGGTCTGCGCAACAGGCTGCAATTTACCTTTGTTATCCAGCACCCCGATTTCGGGAATTACTGCGGCGAACATGACGGCGCCCCGAAGAGTGATGTGGCCGCCAAACCCAGGGCCTATCCGGTTACCTATAACGCCACCTTTCTGGGGTCGGGCCGGACATCTTCCAATGGAGATCAAAAAGCGGTTTTTCGCCTGCGTGAAAACTGGGGCGGGGTGTATAACAACTCCATCTTTGGCGACTACAACGGTTACGGCATTACCATGGATGATAAAACCAGTCCGGATTCCCGCGGCCGCCTTGATGCCGGTGAGATCACTTTTCATAACAATATCTGGTTTAACGTAGGCAGCTACAGCATTGACGACTCCATCGGCCGCTATGACTATGTACAAAACTATCTGCAAAACAGCGCCAACGGTAATGTGGACGCCGCTTCACCGTCTACCCTGTTAAACGGAATCGGTCGTGATCAGAGTGGCGCGTTGGATCCCCGTCCGCAACCCGGCGGTGAGGCTTATGGCAATACCACGGCCTATGACGATTACATCACTTCCATTGAGCGGGATGTCCCGGCCGCTGTACCCGGAAATTATATCCTGGAGCAAAACTATCCCAATCCCTTTAACCCCGGCACAACAATCCGTTTTGAATTGCCGCAAAGCGGGCCGGTTAAGCTCACGGTATACAGCCTGACCGGGCAAAAGGTGGCGACTCTGGTAAACGGGGTCTATCCTGCCGGAAGATACAATGTAAGCTGGGATGCCTCTCAACTGGCCAGCGGGATGTATATCTACCGCCTGGTAAGCCGTCAGGCGGTAATCAGTAAACGGATGCTGTTGATCAAATAAACCTCCCAATCCTTATTCTTAAGGATCATCACAGGCGCTGTAACTATCCCGGCAGCGCCTTTTTTTGTTTTCAAAATACCTCTGGATTACAAAGACCCGTAAAAACATACACTTTCGTCCCGGGGGCCCGGATTTGTGCGGATGTGTTTGTAGCTCCTTTTGTTTTGAGATGAACTTAAACAGGCCGAATCGCATGCTGCCGCAGGAACAGCCACCCGGGTCCGGGAAGAGCGGGATACCGGTACAATATTCTACGGTGTGCCTGCCGGACATCTTCCGGGAATATTGGTGGCGGTTTTTTCCGTCAAATGAATCAACAGCCTTTTCCGGCGTATGCCACAGGAAAAGTTATGCTTTTGTTTAATTTTATCACTTATTGGTGATATATTGGTTCAACTGCTTACTTAAGTTCTGACATCTTATTTATTGTTAGCGGATCTATTTATCGGGAGGTCTTTTATGTTGGAAATGTATAAAAAATTCAGGGATATGACGGGCATGTTGCGCGATCTGCCGCCTTTGGGCATGCGTCTGATTCTGGCATACGGCTTTATGGGCCCGGCCATGATGAAGCTGCAAAATTTTGACGGTATCGTTATGTGGTTTAGCAGCCTGGGCATACCGTTGCCCTGGATAAACGCTGTTTTGGCCACGGCCACGGAAACGGCCGGTTTTGTGCTGATCTTTTTAGGTTTGGGGACGCGTCTTATCGCCGTGCCCATGATCGGAGTGATGGTGGTGGCCATATTAACCGTGCATCTGGATGGCGGCTGGCTGGCCATTGCCAGCAGCGAGGCGCCGGAGATTGCCGAGCGTCTGGGCGCGGCCCGGGAGATTTTAAAGGAATACGGCAACTACCAATGGCTGACCGAAAAAGGCAGTTTTGTTATTTTGCAAAACGGCATGGAATTTCCCGTTACCTATATCGTTATGCTGCTCAGCCTGATCGTAACCGGCCCGGGACGCATCAGCCTGGATTACTTTATCGGTAAAAAAATGGGTTTGGAAGAATAGACGATCGTCTGTAACGAGCGAGTCGTCAGGCAGGGCTGTCCATCCCGGGCAGCCTTTTTTTTATCTAAGACGCTTCATCCTTTTATATTCCAGCATATGTTCCTTCTTCATCTCATGCTCGCTGATCTTACCATCCGTCCAGGTCAGGTTCATGGGATAGACATGGGGATGAAAAATAACAAAAAACCAATGCCATACCAGAATGGCCAGCGTGGCCAGCCAGGCCTCGTAATAATGGATAACTTCCGCCGTTTCAAAACTCCATACGGGCAGGTAATAGATAAAGAATTCCGGAAACCACAGGATAAGCCCGCTCAGGCTCATCAGAATTATTCCCCAAATCAGGGCCAGGTACTCCGCCTTTTCCACATAGGAAAAACGGTCAAACTCCGGCTTTCTGTTTTTGAGTCCCAGATGAAAGGCAATATTCTCCCACAGATCCTTTACATCCTGAAGTGTCGGCAAAAGGGATTTCATCTCCCGTTTGCCCCTTTGGGTAAACAGCAGATACCAGGCCTGGACCAGGGAGATGATAATCATCAAAACCGCCGCCACCCGATGCAGGTTGGCGCGTACGGTTTCGGTCATGCCCAGGTTTACCAACAGTTCCACCCAGGCCGC
>JALXBH010000298.1 GCA_026991535.1 Calditrichia bacterium
CCACTCACTTCGATACTGGCATCCAGGATAACACTGCCCAGGGCAATACCCGTACCCGCGGTGATTACGCCGGCAATAACTTCGTTATTATCAACGTCGCGTATACCCAGCGGGTTGGTATAATACCCCAATCGAATTGGAATAATGGTTTCCGTACCCAGCAGATATTCAAGGCCGATATGAAAAGAGTTCACATCGGGCACATCAAAATCAGCCAGGGTATTACCGTTTTCAAGCTTAACCTTCGAAATCGGCCTGCTGTTATAGTCGGCGGCAATCAATAGATTGTCCGTGGGGCGCACGCCAACGCCCACGCGGTAAAACAAGGGTGCGCTCAGCGTGCCTTCCAGGCCGGGATCAATTCCATTGACATCGGTAAACGAATATTTTCTTTCGTGAGGCAGGCTTATGGTTGCTCCCACGCTGATCATTTCTGAAAAACGTGCCAAAACGCCCACGTCTATTATTAATCCACTGTAATCGATGGCATAACTGCTTTCACTGTCTATAATATCATCATTTTCCACTGAACTACTGCCCTCTTCCGAGCCTGATAAAATATTGGCTGTTACACCAACCGAAAACATATCGTTGATTTTAAAACCCAATGAAGGTGCAATGGCGTTTATGCCGCCCGCGGTATCATCATAACGTACCTGTTTAAGAAAAGTATATCCAAAACCATCCGTGGTTATGGTTTGGGTGATTTCCTGAGAAAAGTCGAACATACGGCGAAAGGCCACACCGCCCACCATTTCAAAATTACCTAAATTAAATGGTACGACAAAACTGGCGAAGTTGAACTGGAATTGGGATTGAGCCTGTATTTCCCAACCGGTAATCCCGGCATCCTGCAGGCCGTCAATAGTGCCACTGGCGGCGGACATACGCCCCACAACGCTGGCTTCCATCTGATAGAGCTGAACCAGACCGGCGGGGTTCCAGGATATGGCCGAAGCATCATCCGCCACCCCTGTAAAGGCATATCCCAAGCCGGCGGAACGGGCGCCGTTGCCGTTTAGGCGAAAGTTGAACAGCTCCTGCGCTCCGGTCGTGCCCACCGTAAATAAAACAGTTAATATAAGTAAAAATATACGCATCCTACCTCCCTTATTTTGTTATAAAACGATCCCCTACGGAAATGGCGGCAGCGGCACTGTTGACCGTTCGGGCCACTGCATATTTATCATACACTTCTTCCACGATGATGGGAGCGATAATAGAGGTTTCCCGGCCCAACACCTCTCCCGTTACCGGATGTTTAATCTCCTTGCCTTCCTTATAGACAATGCATTTCATCCCTTTGCGCAAACCGGCCTGCCTGCCGATATCCAACATTAACTTACCATCCGCCTGAGCCTGAATCACAAAACCCTGTAACAGGGGCAGGTTGGAAGTCAGTTTATTGGCCAGGTCCTGCGTGGCTTCCTTTACGGATTGAACGGATGTACTGCGCGAATAGGCGTCCTGGGCCACGATAATCTTGGCCGATTCGGTATCGATTACCCGGGCGTCGATGCTTACGGAGCCGTTTTGAGCCACGGCCACCGACCCCAGAATCATGGCGTCCACACCAATGCCCTTACCAATTTGCGCGGCGGTATTTACATCTATGATTCCCGTTTGGCCAAGCTGTTGCTCTTCCAGAATTTTTTCCAGTTGGGCGCGTTCCAGTATTTTAAAACGTTCCTTATTTACCAGCGCCGTGATCATTTTATCCAAAACAATGTCACCCAAGTCCCGGCTGGCGCCCTTGTTTTCGAAGGGTAATATGGCCAGGCCGAGACGCTCACCCACCAGTTTAAGGCTCTGCTTTTTTGCCTGCTCCTTTTTACGGACGGGCTTTGGCGCTTCTTTTTCGGCCAGGGGCGGTTCGTCCTCAACATCATCGGCAATACCCGCCAACTTATTAAGATAGGAGCGTGCCCGTGTTGTAGGGGCCAGGCGCATGGAACGCTTAAGGTGCTTAAAGGCCAGCTTTTTACGGCCAAGATTGTAGTAGGCAATACCCAGTTCCCGGTGGGGATAATATTCGATAAAGTGCATGCCGTAGGTGCGGATTTTTTTGGTTTCTCTGTCCTTGGCCTTTATCGCCGCCGTTAGCTTGGCCACCGCCACTTTATATTTACCGTTTTGCACGGCCTCCACGCCTTCCTTATATAAGCGGAACCATTGCTCACCGGCCATGGCCGAAATTACAAGCACTAAAGATAGTAAAATAACTTTTGCTCTCATTGGAACACCATTTTAATATGAAATAATTGTTTCTGTTTTTACATCTTTCAAAAGAGCGCGCCCCTTTAAAAAGGACAGCTCTATCAAAAACAAATCTACAGCGACCCGTCCTCCACACCTCTCTATAAGCCGGTTAGCCGCAAGCGCCGTGCCCCCCGTGGCCAAAAGATCATCCACAACAGCCACAGTATCTCCGCTTGAAACGGCATCCTGGTGAATCTCTAACATATTGGAGCCGTATTCCAGGCTGTATTCTTCCTGAAATGATTTATAGGGCAATTTCCCCGGCTTGCGGATGGGTATAAAACCCCGGTTCATCTTCTCGGCCAGGGCCGCGCCAAATATAAAACCACGGGATTCAATACCGGCAATGTAATCAATATTATATTTATCTAAAACTTTCTGCATCACATTAAGGGCATACTTAAAGGCAGAGGCATTCTTTAAGACCGGCGTTATATCCTTATAAATAATACCCGGTTTGGGAAAATCTGGAATATCGCGTATTATTTTTTTTAAATCGTCATGATTCATTAATAGACAACCTCAAAGTGTTTGAATTCTCTTTCCGCTTCCATATCCTGCTGAGTCACTTGCGAAACATGGGCATGGACAGGGCCCGCGAGCAGTCTTTTTTTCAGGATGTCCAGGGAAACCGCCCTGCCCCGGGCTATCGTTTCCACCGTGCCATCGCTAAGATTGCGCACCTGCCCCTTTAACCCAAGTTGCCGTGCATTCTCCCGTACAAACCAGCGGTAGCCCACTCCCTGCACACGGCCGTGGCTGATAAACCGCCGGGTTATTTCTTCCGCAGCCATTTTATTATCCGTAGCTGATTTTATAATCTCTTTGCAAGTAAACTCTCCCTGACATACCCGTTACGGATACAGCCGGGTCATGGTTCTGGGGAAGGGAATGGTTTCCCGGATATGCCGGATACCGGATATCCAGGCAACCGTGCGTTCTATTCCCAGGCCAAAGCCGGCATGGGGCACGCTGCCGTATTTCCGTAAATCCAGGTACCAGGCAAAGGCCTCCTCGGGCAAATTATGTTCCTTTACCCGTTGAAGCAACACTTCATAATCGTCCTCGCGCTGAGAGCCGCCGATAATCTCACCGTAACCTTCCGGGGCCAGCATATCCATAGCCAGGGCAAATTGAGGTGTTTCGGGGTCGCGTTTCATATAAAAGGCTTTCACTTCCGCGGGATAATGGTGGACGATCACGGGGCGGTCGAATTGCTCGGAAATGGTCGTCTCATCCGTGGCGCCAAAGTCATCGCCATATTCAAAATCGACGCCGTTTTTCTTTAAAATCTCCACGGCCTCATCATAATGCAAACGCGGAAAAGGTGCTTCTATCTTTTCCAGCTTGCTGATGTCCCTTTCCAGGGTTTCCAACTCGGGGCGCCTGTTTTTTAAAACACTTTTGACAATATGGGTTACAAATTCCTCGGCGACAACCATATCCTGATCCAGATCGCAGTAGGCCATTTCCGGCTCAATCATCCAGAACTCCGTCAGATGACGGCGTGTTTTGGACTTCTCCGCGCGGAAAGTGGGGCCAAAACAATAAATATTACCAAAGGCCATGGCCCCCGCCTCACCGTATAGCTGGCCGCTTTGCGTTAAATAGGCCTTGCGTTCAAAATAGTCTGTTTCAAACAAGGTGGAGGTACCTTCGGCGGCATTGGGGGTAAAAATGGGCGCGTCCATCAACGTAAAGTCGCGCATATCAAAAAACTCGCGCGCGGCACGTATCACCTCGTGACGGATACGGATAAGGGCATGTTGTTTGGAAGAACGCAACCACAAATGGCGGTGATCCATCAGAAAATCCACACCATGCTCTTTTTTGGTGATGGGGTACTCATGGGCAATCTGCACAACGCTCAGATCGCTGACCTGAATTTCGTAGCCGATTTTTGAGCGATCATCCCTGGCAACGGTACCGGTAACGGTAAGCGAGCTTTCCTGAGTCAGGGCCGTGGCGTTTTCAAAAACTTCCTCGGAAACAGCCCCCTTAAAAACGACGCACTGGATGGTGGCGCTACCGTCGCGCACCAGTAAAAACCTCAGTTTACCACTGGAGCGTTTGTTATACAGCCAGCCCTTTATGGTTACTTCCTGCCCCTCATAGCGGGCTACATCTTGAACTTTTATATCAATCGCCATTTTAAACAGTTCCTTATTTATTTTTTGCCAAACCTAAAATTTAGGATTTGGTCGCCAATGAATCAAACCTAAGAGAGATTCCACCTGTCAGGGCCTTTCCCCGCGAATAAATTCTTCGACCATATTTACATCTTCCTCGGAGCCGATAAAAAGAGGGGTGCGCTGATGCAGTTCCGTGGGTACAATGTCCATGATACGATTATGCCCGTCCGAGGCGCGTCCTCCGGCCTGTTCAATGATAAAAGCCATGGGGTTGGCCTCATAGGCCAGACGCAGCTTGCCCCTGGGCGCGCGCTTGCTGGCCGGATAGAGGAATATTCCGCCATACAGTAGGTTCCGGTGAAAATCGCTGACCATGGAACCGATATAACGCGAGTTCATGGGCCGCCCGGAATCGGGATCGATCTGTTTTATATAATGGACATAGTTTTTTACAGTCTGATCCCAATAATCGAAATTACTTTCATTCACGCTGTATATCTTTCCCTTTTTAGGGATTTTGATATCGGGATGGGACAGGACAAACTCACCGTAACTGGGGTCCAGCGTAAAGCCATGCACCCCATTGCCGGTGGTATAGACCAGCATGGTACTGGAACCGTAAACCACGTAACCGGCGCAAATCTGTTCCGAGCCCGGCTGTAACAGGTCTGCCAATGTGCCGGGCGTGCCGTCGGGCGTAACCCGGCGGTAAATGGAAAAGATGGTACCCACGGAAACATTGGCCTCTATATTGCTGGAGCCATCCAGAGGATCAAACAGAATAACATATTTGCCGATGGGAAACTGAGAGGGAATGGCGATGGGCTTTTCTTCTTCCTCGGAGCCCATTACGCATAAGTGACCACCATGATCCAGGGCGCGGAACATGGTTTCATGGGCAAAAACATCCAGTTTTTTTACTTTTTCGCCCTGAACGTTTGTAGTGCCCGCCTCGCCCAGCACATCCAGCAGGCCGGCCTTATTGGTGTTATAGGAGATCAGTTTTATGGCAAAGGCCAAATCATTTATCAGGTTGGTAAACTCACCGGTGGCCGTGGGGTGCTTCCGTTGTTCTTCAATTATGTGCCGGGTCAGCGTTACAATCTTCTGCATTTCTCCTCCGTGTTTTCATCTCTTTTATTGTGACTTGCCCCAATCTTCCACTTTGGATTCCCGAGTCATCAGGTCAACCATGGCATCATGAGGAGGTTTATTCTCAAAAAGCGTTAAATAGATCTGTTCCGTAATGGGCATTTCCACCTGATATTTTTGGGATAACTCATAGGCCGAAAGAGTGGTTTTTACCCCTTCCGCCACCATAACCATTTCATCCAGAATTTCCTGCAGGGAGCGTCCCCGGCCGATTTGCTCGCCCACATGACGGTTACGCGAATGTTTACTCATACAGGTAACGATCAGATCGCCCATGCCGGAAAGACCGGCGAAGGTATCGCTGCGGGCGCCCATTTTCTTGCCCAGGCGGTTCATTTCCACCAGCCCGCGCGTAATCAGCGCCGCCTTGGTATTATCGCCAAAACCGGCGCCATCGCAGATGCCCGCCGCCAGAGCAATGATATTTTTTAAGGCTCCGCCCAGTTCCACGCCAATCACATCGTCGTTGGCATAAACGCGGAAGTACGGCGTCATAAAGGCTTCCTGTACCTTTTGCGCCGCCTCCAGGCTGGCCGAAGCGGAAACAATCGCCGTCGGGATGCGCCGGGCCACCTCCTCCGCGTGACTGGGGCCGGAGAGGGCCACAATATATCGCGGATCGATAGTACCCGCCTCGGCGATAACCTCGCTAACGCGTTTATAGGTATTATTTTCAATACCTTTAGATACGCTCACCCATATTTGCCCCCGGGTAATATATTTTTTTGGAATTTTTGCAATAACGCTTCTGCTCACTTGTGACGGCACGGCGTTTATCACCATATCCGCGCCATCCATGCAGGCGTCCAGGCTGGTTGTAAAGGTCAGGGTATCCGGCAGAGGTATCCCCGGAAGATAGCGGCTGTTCTCCCCTGTTTCCCTTACCGTGTTTACAACGGTTTCATCCTTGGTCCAGCAAACTACTTCATGTTTATTCTCATTAAGCACCAATGCCAGGGCCGTGCCCCAACTGCCGGAGCCTATCATGGCAACTTTCATTTCTTTCCCTTTCGGATTGATTATTTTGAAGACGAAAAACTCACTTTATTCTCATTGCCGGCTATCAACCTTTTGATATTTTCCCGGTGGGCATACCAGATGAGAATTACAACAATCGCGCCCAGATAAAGCAGGATATCGGGAACGGGAATGTTTAAAACGAAGCGCTCGGTTAACAGGCCGGCCAGGAAAGCCAGGGCGGCCAGAAGCGACCCCAGGGAGACATAACGGGTTAGGGCTACCACAACAATAAAAACAGCCAGGGCGGAAAGAAGAGGCCACGGGGCCAGCCCCAGAAAAACGCCGGCGGATGTGCCCACGCCTTTCCCGCCTTTGAATCCGGCAAACAGGGTCCATATATGACCCAGAATGGCCGCGATGGCCGCAAGGATCTGGTAATAAACCACATAGTCCTGGGTGGCAAACAACGGGGCTATCCAAAAAACGGGAATGAACCCTTTAAGCATATCGATCAGCAATACAACCAATCCGGCCTTCCAGCCCAGAACGCGTAAAACATTGGTGGCGCCGGCGTTCCCGCTGCCATGATCACGGATATCTATACCCTTCAGTAATTTTCCGGCTATGATAGCGGTGGGAATGGAGCCAAATAAATAAGCGATAATAGAAATGAGCAAAGCATTTATCATATTCTGCCTCTGAAGCTTGTGTGTTTATGTTTGCTATGAATAAAGATGTGCTGTCCGCCAAAAAGAAACCAAGGCGCTTGATGTTAAAATATACAAAGGTTTGCGTATCAATCAAACCGGATCATAAAATGGCGCTTTTGCCTGAAACAGAAGACGATCCCATGGTAAAATAACTTTATTTAAAGTTATACTTTAGATATCATGACCTCTTTTAATCTCCTGTCACATGGCCAAGTTCGATAAGCGGTTCACTCTTATCTTTTAGCACCGTCTTTAAGGCTCCGGCCTTTTCCGGCGCAACAATCATAACCAGGCCAATCCCCAAATTAAAGGAACGGCGCATATCTTCCTCCGGCACATTGCCACTTTTTTGTATCAGTTCAAACACGGGTGGACGTTGCCAGCCATGCCAGTCAATACGCAGTTTCAAATGACCGGGCAGTAAGCGTCCGGTATTACCGGCAATACCGCCGCCGGTAATATGGGCGTAGGCCTTGCATACCTGGCGTGTCTCCAGGATCACATCCAGATAACTGCGGTGTACCTTTAACAGCTCTTCGGCCAGGCTTAAACCCAGTTCCGGTACGTGTTGATCGATGCGGTATTTTTCCAGCAGCACGGAACGGGCCAGAGAGTAACCGTTTGTATGCAAACCGCTGGAACCTATCCCCAGCAACAGGTCACCCTTTTCAATACGCGACGTATCGACAATATCGTCTTTTTCCACAATGCCCACAATGGTTCCGGCAAGATCGTAGTCCTTATCATGGTAAATACCGGGCATTTCCGCCGTCTCTCCGCCAATCAGGGCACAACCGTTATTACGGCATCCGCGGGTAAAACCGGAAATAACTGCTTTGAAAATTTCTTCATCAAGGCGGCCCGTTCCATAATAGTCCAGAAAAAAAAGCGGCCGGGCTCCGGTTACGGCGATATCGTTAACACAATGGTTAACCAGGTCCTCCCCCACCGTGTCATGCTTGCCCGCAAGAAGGGCCACCCTCAACTTTGTGCCCACGCCATCGGTGCTGGAGACCAGTACGGGCTTGTTATATCCGACAGGCAGTTCAAACAATCCGCCGAAACCACCGACGGCACTTAAAACATGCGGATTAAACGTGGAGTGGATCATTTCCCGGACATTGGAAACGGCCTTTTCTCCTTTTTCTATATCAACGCCGGCGCCGGCGTATGTGTGCTGTTTCATCACGACTTCCCACAAATAAAAAAAGGGGCGCCACGGCACCCCTTAATAACTATGTTACCTCATTTATACAAAGCTTCTATTTCATCGGCATACATCTCCTCCACTACCTTGCGCTTTACCTTAAGGGATGGGGTTAACGTACCGTTTTCAATAGAAAATAACTCCCTGGCCAAAACAAATTTCTTGATGGTTTCGTAGCTGGCCAGGCCCGCGGAAAGACGATCGATCTCCGCCTGAATCAGTTCCTTGACGCCGGGCAGATTGTTCAGGTCTTCCAGGGTTTTATAGGAAAGCCCCTTGGCCTCGGCCCATTTACCCAGATTTTCCTCGGATGCCACGATAACAGCGCTGCAAAACTTACGCCTGTCGCCTATCATAACAAACTGCTCGATGTACTTACTGGTGATCATTATATTTTCAATGGGTTGCGGGGCAATGTTCTTACCACCCGCCGTGACAATGATATTTTTCTTACGGTCGGTAATCTTCAGAAAACCATCCTCGTCAATAATACCGATGTCTCCCGTATGGAACCAGCCCTCTTCATCAATGGCTTCCCTGGTTTCCGCCTCTTTTTTATAATAACCGACCATGATGTTGGGACCGCGGGCACATATTTCACCGTCTTCGGCAATTTTCACCTCAACACCGGGAGCGATGGGGCCCACCGTTCCAAAGCGGAATTTATCCACACGGTTTACGGAAATAAGCGGCGATGTTTCGGTTAGTCCATAGCCTTCCAGAATCATCAGACCGGCCGCGCCGAAGAACTCGGCGATCTCCGGAGAGAGAGGCGCGCCGCCGCTGATGAAAAACTTTATTCTGCCTCCAACACGCTCGGCCAGCTTGGAAAAAACAAGCTTATAGGCCAGGTTGCGCTTAAATTGCAGGGCGGATCCTATCTTTTGCTTATTCTGTTGCCTTTTTACATATTCCCGTCCCACGCTTACGGCCCAATGGAATATTTTTTGTTTTAACGGCGAACCCAGCTCTACATTATCCAGAACGCGGGCATACATCTTTTCATACAATCGGGGAACGGAAGCCATGACCATCGGCTTTATTTCACCCATATTCTGCGGTACGGCGTCTATGCTTTCGGCATAGGCAATGGTAGCCGAGCAGTAGTAGGCCAAAAAATGACCGGCCATGCGTTCAAAAACGTGGCTCAAAGGCAAAAAACTCAGGAATTCATCATCGGAATTCACCGGCAGGCATTGCAAACCCGCTTCCACATTGGAAAGCAGGTTATTATTGGTCAGTATGGCCCCCTTGGGTTCACCCGTCGTGCCCGAGGTATAGATGATGGTTGCCCAGTCGTCCCCGTCAACCGCGGCCGAGGCGTCCTTTACATATTGGGGGTTCTTTTCCAGAAATTCCCGGCCATCGTCGGTAAGCTGTTCCAGCGTTCTCCAGGGGTCCTTAAGGCTGCTGCTTCCGTCAATGGCATAAAAATGTTCGGTAAATTTTAAATTATCCCTTACTTCGTTGATTTTTTGCATTTGCACATCGTTTTCCGCAAATACAATCTTTGTTTCGCTGTCATTAAGGATATACTGCACCTGTTCCTTCAGCAGGGAAGGATAAACCGTTACCAAAACCGCGCCCAGGCTTTGCGTGGCATAATCGATCAGGGCCCATTCGATACGGTTACCGGAGACAATAGCCACGCGGTCCCCTTTTTTGATACCAAGACTGGCCATGCCGCCGGCGATGCGTTCTCCCCGGTCAACCGCTTCGCCGTAGGTAACCGACTTCCAGTTACCCCCCTCTTTATAGCGGTATGCTATAAGGTGCGGGTTTTCCTCGCGCTTGGCTAAAAACATCGCACCCAAACTGCCATACTTCATAGATTCCTCCTCTACGTAACCATTTAATAAGTGAGTTTCCCAATTAAAGCGGTAAGGGTATTAAATTACATGATTTCAAATTCTTTTCAAGTAAATTTAATTTTTTACTTTCGATTTTTCGCTCAGGCGCCTCCTGCGGCGTTCAAATTCCCGGTATAGAGGCGTGTTATTATAACCGAACTCCCGTTGAATATCCATAATGTGCAGAGCCCGATCCACAACCTGCAAAGCTTCTTTGTATTTTTTTAAGCGATGCTCGAGATATTTGGCAATTTCTTCCATTACCGCAAAAGCATGGCGGGGGTGATTTTGCAGTTCCCGCCATAATATCAAAGCCTGGTCCGCCCGTCCCGCCCGTTTCATAGCCATACTTTTCCAAAAGAGATAGTCCGCAGGCAACGGGCCAGTAGCCTTCTTTTCCAGAAGATCAAAGCTGTTCAGGGGAACCGGACTGAGACCGGACAGAAGGCGTGAAAGGCGGCATATCGCCGGATGGTCCAGGGCGCTGTCTTCTTCTCCGTTGAAGATCGTATGCAGCTTTTGCATGAGCCTTACCATGGAAACAAGGTCATAATAATTGTGATCAATAACCCTGACGATATCGTGAAGGCGCCCTGTTTCAAGGAAATCAAAATATACCTGTGGAATAAAGGCGCCCGGAATATCATTGGTTCTGTGAAAACCGAGCAGCTCACGTTCCATGGTTTGCAGGTCGCACGAGGGAAAGCTGTTTTGCCAAACGCGGCGCACGGGGTGAACCAGATCGATATGCGGCATGTTCATTAAATGAAGATTTTGACGGTTCATCAAAAAACGGCTGTTGAGAACTGGCATATCGAAAGATTTACCGTTATAGGAGACAATATAGTTAAAAGATGTAAACCATGGATTAAGTTCCGTAAACAACTGAGGCTCGCGTCCGTAGTCGGGCAAAAAATAGCGTCGGGTATGGATGCGCCCCTTATGCCACCAGGCAAAGCCGATCAAAAAGGCATAAACACCACTTCCTCCGATAAGGCCGGAGGTTTCCAGATCAAAAAAAAGGCACTCGGAAAGGTTGACCGGCGTCGGGAATTCCCCCCGCGAAAGGATATTCAGATCGACCCGGACGTCGGCCTGTTCTTCCTCTTCATCTCTTTCCAGGCATAAAACAGGATGCTCTTCATAAAGGATGGTCGCTCCGAAATGGTCTCGCAGGGCTGCCAACGGCGAGGAGATAACTTTTTTCCCTGTTTTTTGATCGCCTTTCCTGTAGTAGGCCAGCTTCCGCGAAATATCCATTTAAACCTGTGCTTTAAGTTCCAGACTGTTTAAAATTTTCAGGGCCAGTAATTTGGCATCCTCACCGTGTTCCAGGGAGGGGCCTATGCAGGCGGGACAGCCCTGCTTACAGGGGCAGCTTGAAATATGCTCTTGAGCGGCCGCCAGGAGCAGTTCTTCGCGGGCATATAGCTTTTTGCTTAAACCTATCCCTCCCTGATATTTATCATAGATATAAATAACCGGCTCCCGGGCAAAGGGGTCGCGCACCACCGAAAAAATGGCAATATCCGAAATATCACAGATGATAAACAGAGGGGCAAGATGACGCAGGGCATAGGCTATGCTCTTCAGGCCCTCGCCTGTTTCCGACTCCTTAAAACCGTTTTCCTTCAACATCTCCATTGGGAAGCGCAGCATCAACGCCGTGGTTTGCATTTCCAGTTCGGGCAAATAGACCCGCCCAAAGCCTATATTTTCATGGGTTTTAAATTTTATTTTCTTGTAACCGGTCACGGCGCGGGTAACGGCAACCTCGGTCAACATCTTGGCATAGCGGCCCCGGCTCTTTTCCTCCGCCACATCCAAAACCTTGATATCCACCTTGGTTATGGCGTCCGTGTAATGATCGGCGTCTATGCGGTGAACATAGGCCTTTAACTCCTCCCACTCCAGCTTATCCACATAGTAGGGCAGCCCGTTGTGAATGTAAACGGCCTCGCTGTGCAACATTTCCTGCGCCCCGAACATGTCCATTTCGCCGATCACCTTGTTTTGCCGCGTTGTATCCACAATAACCACATTTTCCTGCGTGCTGTTACGCAGCCCCACTTCATCGGCGGGATAAATATCGCTCATCCAATAATAGTGTCCTTCGGCCTTGCGTAAAATTCTTTCCGAGGCCAGAAAATCCAATAAATGTGCCGTGGCATGGGGAATAAACTGTTCGTCTTCCCTAAAGGGCAACTCAAAGGCGGCGCACTTCAGATGGCTCATCACAATAGGCAGGTTTTCCCTGTCCACATAGGCGGTTTCGGGGTTCTTACCAAAAAAGAAGGCCGGTTTTTCCATCAGGTATTGATCCAGGGGGGCGCTGGAGGCCACCATAATGGTCAGCGAGGTTTTGTTGCGCCGCCCCGCCCTGCCGGATTGCTGCCAGGCGCTGGCTATGGATCCGGGATATCCCGCCAGAATGGCCACATCCAACTGCCCAATGTCTATTCCCAGTTCCAGGGCATTGGTGCTTACCACAAGGCGAATAGCGCCCTTCTTGATACCCTGCTCAATTTCCCGTCTCTCCCGGGGTAAAAAACCGCCCCTGTAACCGCGTATCTGATCCCTGCCCAGGCCCAGTTCGGCGGCGATATCCTGCAGGTAGGTCACCAAAAGTTCCACCCGCATCCGACTGCGGGCAAAAATGATTATCTGCGCCCCGGTAGGGACAATTTTACGGCAGATGGATTTGACCTCATTGACAACGCCCCGGCGCAGACCCAGTTCGGCGTTCACCACAGGCGGATTGTACATTAAAAAATGTTTTTCACCCGAAGGAGCGCCGTTGTCATCGATTAAACGCACTTTTTCTCCGGTTATGGTTTCGGCCAGTTCGCCGGGATTGTCAATGGTGGCGCTGGAGAGTATAAATAGCGGACTGCTGCCGTAAAAAGCACACAGGCGTTTCAGGCGGGTCATCAGGTTGGCCACATGGCTGCCAAAAACGCCCCGGTACATATGTACTTCGTCGATGATAATATACTTCAGATTTTCAAAAAGCTTTATCCATAAGGTATGGTGCGGCAAAATACCCTGATGCAGCATATCGGGGTTGGTAACCACCAGGTTGCCCGCGGTACGAATGGTACGACGTATGTCCGCCGGCGTATCGCCGTCAAAGGTATAGGCTTTCGCCCGCAGTTGCAGCTTTCCGTTCAGGTCTTCAATCTCCTTAAGCTGATCCTGGGAAAGGGCTTTTGTGGGAAACAGATAAAGTGCCCGTGTTTCGGGGTCGTTCATCAACTGATTGAATACAGGCAGGTTATAGGCCAGCGTCTTGCCCGAAGCGGTCGGGGTAACCACAACAACATTCTCGCCGCGTGATACCGCCTCAAAGGCGGAGGCCTGATGGGTAAACAGCTGTTTGATGCCCTTTTTCTTCAGGGAGGCAATCATCCCGGGATGCAGACCATTGGGGAAAGGAGCATAACGCGCCGCTTTAGCCGGCAGGGTTACCCACTTGCTTAACCGTTGCCTAAAGCCGTTGTCATTGGCCAGATAATCTATAAGTTGGTCAAGATTCATGTTCTTTATTTCCCCCAAAAAAAGGAATATACGGATGTATACCTATTCAGGCAAAATTGATGGCCGCGGGCAGGGTATGCAGGGCTAAAAAAAAAGCCCGCTTGAAACAACGGGCCTTATGGATATCTAATAAGTTACTTTAAGGCGTTAAGCGCCTGATCGATACTGTTAAGCACATCATAAAGGGCTACCGTTGTGCTTTGGCGGCTAAGATCCATTAAATAGAGATCATAGTTACCGGAACGGTTGGAATGAAAAAGAACCTTGCTGCCATCGGGTGAAAAAACGGGATTCAAATCATTGGCCGGATTGGAGGTTAAGCGCACCGGCACCGAGCCGTCGCTGTTCATCAGATAGAGTTCGTAATTTCCGTCGCGGTCGGAAAAGAAAACGATCTTATCGCCATTGGCGGAAATATCCGGGGACAGGTCATTCGCCGAGGGATTAAAGGTGATTTGCTGTTGCTTTTCGCCATTATAATCCGCTTTATATATCTCAAACACGCCGCTGGCGTTGTTATCAAAGTATACGATGCCCTGATCCTTACCGCTTCCGGGGGCAACAACCGCTCCGCCATCTTCGGAATCGTTATGGGTAACCCGGTGCTGAAAGCGGCCGTCATTCTCCATAATATACACCTCGCTCAACAATTGGTCAAAGCGGGATTCGCTCAAGTCATCCCTTTCGGAGATAAAGGAGATAACCTGCCCGTTTTTGGAATAGCGGGGCAGCCAGTCATCGGAGCTGTTTTGAGTAAGATTGGTTCTGCGATTGTTACCCAGATGCCACAAATAAATGTCCCTTACCAACTGGCTGTATTCCACATCGCGGGTATCTTCCTCCGTGGAGGTATAGACAATGGCCGTACCATCGGGACTGAAGGCGGCGTTTTCCTCATGATACGGCGTTGTTGTAAGCCGGGTGGAACCGGAGTCGCCCAGAACATATTCAAAAAGGTCCCAGTTACCATCGGGATCGGCCTGATAGATAATTTTGGAACCGTCCTTACTGAAGGAGCCAAAAGCCTCATTGGCGGGCGTGTTGACAAGCGGGGTTACCACAAAGGCGTCGGAAAATTTCGGCGCGATACGGTCAAGGTAATCGTTACCCGAAGCGCTTTGCAGCACCTCCTTATAGGCGGTATAGGCGCGGCGCAAATCGCCCCGGTCTTCCGCGATTTCGCCATATTTAAATTTAAGTTCGGCGTCATTGGGGTCCAAAGCCAAGCCCGCTTCCAGTACCTTTAAGGCTTCCAAACTTTGCCCGTTATCATGATACAGTTGTGCCAATTGCAGGCGGTATTCACTGTTCGATGGATTATCATCGATTTTATCCAGCAAGTCATCCGCCTGGGTTTGCACGGTTTGGTCGCTGAATGTCGGCGCTTCTTCCGCGCTGCGCGAGCCGGAACACGCCGTAAATACCAATGTTAGCGCCAAAACGCCCGAAAGGATAAGTTTCCGCAACATATTTTCTCCTGGAACTTATTTTAAATTAACCTTTGCCTTTTATCTGACCGATACGTTTCTCGGCCTCTCTTTTTAAAATCAAATCAATCCCGGGCCGGTTTATGATTTCCCGGTACATGCGAATGGCGTCATCAATGCGGCCCAGTTTTTCATAGGCTTGTCCCGAATAGTAAAGAGCGCTTGCTTCCCATTGCAGTTTTGTTTTTTTGGACAATAAGGGAATTTTTACAAATTCCGCGATGGCCTCTTCATAGCGCCCGGCCTTTAATAAAGCTTCACCTATGTAATATTGAATTTCAGGTTCCTTTTCACTATCGGCGCTTATTTTAATTCTTTTAAGATAATCAACGGCATTCTGATACTGGTTTAAATTGATAAAGGCCTGGGCAATTAATATGTCCTTGTCTATACGGTCTTCTGCTCGCGGAAAATCGCGCACATAAGTCCGGGCCAGACTTTGTGCCGCATCCCAAAAACCGGTCATGGAATAGGTTTTGATCAGGTTGGACATGGTCTGTTTTCTTACCAGGGGCGTTGCAGGGTAATCCAGGGCCTTTTTAAAGGCGGAGATGGCCTTATCATAGGCTTCCCCACGGAAATAGATGGTGCCCAGCGTGTTATAGACGGAGGAAAGCATATCGCTGGCAGGAAACTTTTGCGGAAAGGAGGAAAGTATCTCCAGGGCATCCTCATGCTTATTCAGAGTGATTTTCACCAGGGCGTCGTAATAGACCGCGTCATCGGCCCAGGGCGTGTCGCCGTATTTTCCGGCAACGTTTTTAAAGTATTTCAGAGCCTTGTTAAAATTTTTCTTTTTTCGATAATAGCTGCCAAATTCCAGTGTAAACCGCGCAAAATTTTCCCTGTCGCCGGCATATCTTTTTTTAAACAGCTTGAGCTGCTTCTCGGCCTCGTTTACTTTCCCCGCTTTTATCAGGCTTACAATCAGATTGGCGTGAGCCTTTTGTGTCTCACTGTTTTTTTCGCCGGTCAGTCGGCCATATATTTCCGCCGCCTTGCCGTAGTTCATCCGCTCAAAATAGATATCCGCCAGTTGCATTTGCGCCTTGCGATAAAAATCCCTCTGATCTTTGGGGATTTTGGCAAAAAGATCAAGCGCCACCTCTGTTTGGCCATTTCTTTCATATAACTCGGCCAGGGCATAGGAAGCGCGCGCCGCCATCGGACCGGCAGGTTTCAGACGTAAATACAAGCCGTAAAAGGCCATGGCCTTACGCGCCCGGCCGTTTTGATCGTAAGCCCGGGCCAGATAGGCCAGCTTTTCTAGGGAACTGCTGCCATAAACAAAGGGAGAAAGTACCGGATCGGACATGATATCCACATTTATGCGCGGGGCCAACAACTTAATGGCCTTTTCACTTCCGCCGGTTTTTAAATAGAGCCGGGCCATTTCCGTTTTCACTTCCGGGACGGCGTCGGTATAGCCATAGGAGGAAAGAAACCTTTCATACAGGGAAAGTGCTTCCTTATAAAGCCCTTTTTTCGCAAAGGAGCGTGCCACCTCGCGCAAGGCTTTGTCCGCGAAAAAGCTGCCGGGGTACTCCAGGGCAATCTCCTTGTACAACTCCAGGGCCTTTTCCGGCGAGGTCAACTCCAGCAGACGGGCGTAATTGAACAGATAGCCTGGATACTGGTCCGACTGTTTATAATCCCGGATGAGTTGTTGATAGTCCTTCCGCGCAACATCGGCGTGAGCGCTGTCAAAGGAAAAAGTGAAAGCTTCAAAGGCCAGCCACTCTTCCCTTAGCGGGCTTTCGGGATATTTTCCCGATAAGCCTTTCAGGTACGATTGTTTTTTCCGCGCGGAAACAGAATCGCTCTCCAGCCTGCTTTTAACCATCATCCACGAAGCGACATCCGGCTGGGCGCAGGTGGCGATATTTTCCACCGCCTTACGGAAATTGTCCCGTGCCTTGCCGCTGTACTCCGCACGCCGGGATTCCGTGAGCGTCGGTTTTTCGGCCAGGCGTTGATAAACCCGTCCCAACCATAAATAGGCCGTTCCCTTTTGTCCCGGAGATTTTTGGGTGGCCAAATCAAACACGCGGGCAGCGGTATCATAATCCTTGAGGTCCTCAAAGTATATGCGTCCCAGATTGATAAAGCCCTCGGAATTTTCGCCCATCAACGCCTGCAGATTCAGACGGGCCAGTCCGCGGATCGCCTTAGTTTCATCCAACAGGTCAAAATTTTGAATATTCTCCTTTAACTCCAGGGCATTTTCCACAAACCGCCCCGCGGGATAGCGGGTGATAAGCTTATTGATGGCCCGGAGCGCGGAGGCATGGTTGCCAAGCTTATAATGCGCCTCGGCCAAAAAGAAATATAGTTCGTCGGCCTTGTCACCCGCCCGGGCCAGGGTGGGCATATCTTCCAAAAGATTGAGCAGCTGTTGCCACTTCCCCGTCCGGCGCAAAAAACGCGCCTGCCAGTAACCGGCGTTCGATATGCCACTATTACCGGCCAGCAGACTTAAACCCGCCTCGGGACGGTTTATTTTTAAAAGCAGCTCAAACAAAGCATCCCGCACTTCCACCGTTACATAGTTAAAAACAGGATGCAGCCCGTCCAGAACGGCTAAGGCCGCGGTTTCATTGTTTTGATGGTAAAAGGAAAGAAAACGTTTTACGGCAAGATAGGCCTTCAGTGAATCCGGAGCGGCTCCGCGGGAGGCATAGCTTTTTTCCGCCAGGGCATATTTACCATCCGCGAAATATAGATCACCTTTTAAAATGGCAATTTGCCCGGCGCGGTTCGTATCCTTATTCAGGCGTTCGGCAACGGTCAGATATTTTAAAGCCGCCTGGTGATCACCCTGTCCCAGGGCCAGGCGCGCTCCGGCCATGGCGGCGGAAACCGCCTCCGGACTTTGCTCATGTTCGTTAATTATACGGTCAAATAGTTTCAGGGCGGGTCTGTCCAGTCCCTTTAGCAAATCGGCGCGCCCCTTTAACAGCATGGCACCGGCCAACACATCCTTATCCCCTTCCAGCAGTAGGGCATCCAGCAGCTGTTCGGCCCGGTTCAAATCATTTCGGTCAAGATAGACGCGGGCCAGACGCAGCATGGCCCGGGGCTTTTCATGGCTGTCGGGATAGCGGTCCAACACGGTTTGCAGTAAAACCTCCGCGCTTTTGCTGTCGCCGGTCGCCATCCTCTCTTCCGAGGCTTGTATCAGGCTTTTTGCGGCCAGTGGCGAAGCCGGATAAAGTGTTTTTACCGTTTCGTAGGCCTTGGCCGCTTCAGCGTGTTTTTGCAGGGCCGCATAACACAGGCCGACTTTATACCAGGCTTCGGCGGCACGGGGACTTTTAGGATACTCAAGGGCCAGGCTTTGGAATTCCACCCGCGCCTTAACATAGTCCTTTAAATGAAACAGAGACATACCCGCGTAGTATTTGGCCTCGTCCACATTATTACTGTTGGGGTAGGTATTGTAATAACGTACAAACTGCTGCGCGGCCAGATCATAGAATTTCTGTTCATACAGTTTAACGGCATAGGAAAAATCATTGCCGCTGTTGGACTGGGCGGCGGCCAGCGCGGGTATCCAGAACAGGATAATGGCAAATGCTTTGTATAAAGATTTCATGGGTTTGGGTATTCGCTTATTCTTCAAGAGGTGTCAGGTTTGCAAATTCCTTTATCAGCTTTTTGGTAATACCTTCATCCGTAAAGTCCACGCTTATTTTCATCCGGTCGCCCCGCCCTTCCAACTGGCGGACGATGCCCTTGCCAAAGGTGGCGTGATATACTTTTTGTCCCACCTTGTACGTGTCGTCGGTCGATTGGTTCTCCACTTCACGGGTCAGGTAGCTTTTAACCTTGGTTTTATGACGCCTGCTGCGCCCGTAGTCGGAAGACGCCGAGGCGGAATTGTAGCCGCTAACGTGCAGCAATTCCCTGGGGATTTCATCCAAAAAGAGGGAAGGCATGGTTTTGTTAAAGCTGTTATTGCGGCGGCGCGAGCGGCTCATGGAAAGATAGAGCCGTTCCTCGGCACGAGTCATGCCCACATACATCAGCCGCCTTTCCTCCTCCAACTCGTTCAGGTTGGCCGAGTTTCGCTGCAGGGGCATCAACCCCATCTCCAGGCCTGTGATAAAAACCACGGGAAACTCCAGTCCCTTCGCCGCGTGCAGGGTCATCAGCGTAACCGAGTTATCTTCCGTATTCATGCGGTCGATATCGGTCATCAGACTAACCTCTTCCAAAAAGGACTCCAGGCTGGCCTCGCGGCCTTCTTCCCGGCGTCGTTCATCAAATTCCTCTATACTGCGGAAAAGCTCCTGAATATTTTGCACCCTGCTTTCGCTCTCATATTGATCATACTCGGTTTGGTAGTGATGCATGATGCCCGATTCCGCCGCCAGGGTGGATGCCAGTTCCACGGCCGATATTTCCGTGCTGAGCTTTATAAATTTTGTAATCAGATTGTAAAAGCCCAATACGCGCTGGCTCATGGCCGGGGAGATGGAAGCCACTTCTTCCACACGGCCCAGCCCTTCAAACAGAGGTATTTGCTCCAGTTCGGAAAACTTTTCTATCTTACCCACCGTGGTATCGCCGATGCCGCGCAGAGGAAAGTTGATAACCCGTTTTAAGGCGATGCTGTCCTTTTGGTTTACTATAAGCTTTAAATAGCTGACGATATCCTTAATCTCCTTGCGCTCATAGAACTTAACGCCTCCCACAAGTTTATAGGAGATGGCATTCCGGCGCAGGGTGTCTTCCAAAATCCGGCTTTGGGCGTTGGTGCGGTACAGAATAGCAATATCTTTAAAGCTGCGTTTACGGGTATAAACCTCGTCATGAATCTTTTCCAGCAGCTTTTTGGCTTCCTCGGCATCGGTCTGCCCCACCAGCACCTCCAGCTTCTCCCCCTCGGGGCGCTGCGTCCACAAATCCTTGCCCAGGCGCTCGGTATTGTTTTTAACAACGGCATTGGCCGCCAGTAAAATATTTTTATTGGAACGGTAGTTCTCCTCCAGCTTAAATACGGCGGCTTCTTTATAGTCCTTTTTAAAATCCAGGATATTGGAAATATCCGCCCCGCGCCAGCCATAGATGGCCTGATCCTCGTCGCCAACCACGCAAAGGTTTCTGTGATCCTTTACAAGCTCCTTAATCAAAAGGTACTGTGCTTTGTTGGTATCCTGATACTCGTCCACCATCACATAGCGGAAACGATCGGCATATTTTTTCCGTATATCCGGATTTTCCTTAAACAGTTCGATGGGCTTTATCAACAGGTCATCAAAATCAAGGGCATTGTTTTCCTTTAGGAAACGCTGATAGGAGATATAGATGGAGGGCAGGAATTCATCCAGTCCCTGGCGGTCTTCGATGGCATAGAGGTCTTCGGGAAACAGAAACTGGTTTTTAACCCTGGACAGCCGGTTTTGAATCATTTTAGGTGTATAAAGTTGCTGCGGAACCGAAAGGGTGCTTATAACTTTTTTCACCGCCCGGGTCTGATCATCCACATCATAAATGGTAAAGCTGCGGGAGTAGCCCAGCACTTCCGCCTCGATGCGCATAATCCGCGCGCAGATACTATGGAAGGTACCGATCCACAACCCGTTAACGCCGGAACCGATCAGCGATTCCACACGCTCCTTCATTTCACGGGCTGCCTTATTGGTAAAGGTAACGGCCAGTATATTTTGCGGGGCCACGCCCTTTTCTTCGATAAGGTAGGCCATGCGGGCGGTAAGGGTTCTTGTTTTGCCGCTGCCGGCGCCGGCCAGTATTAAAACAGGGCCTTCCGTTTGCTCCACCGCCGCCCGTTGGCGCGGGTTTAAACTTTCTAAATTTATTGCCATAGCTTACTTATTTTGTTTATTCCGTTGATTTCTTTTTACCTTGCGTCTTACACGGTCAAATTGTGCCTTGGCCCTCAGGTGATCCTTAAGCCGGGTCGTAAAGGTGTGGCTTCCGTCACCCACGGCCACCATGTATATATAGTTTGTTTTTTCCGGAAACAGAGAGGCCAATACGGACTTCTTACCGGGGTTATTAATCGGCCCCGGAGGCAGGCCGTAATGTATGTACGTGTTATACGGTGATTTTATCTCCAGGTCCTTAAAAAGCAAGCGGCCGGGAGGTCCTTCCTTTATATATTGAATTGTCGGGTCTGCCTGAAGCCTCATATGACGCTTGAGTCGGTTTAGATATAGTGAGGCAATTATAGGACGCTCCCTGTCCAGAAGAGCTTCGCCTTCAACTATGGAGGCCAAAGTTAATACCTGATGACGATTTAAGCCAATATTTATCATCGCTTCACGTGCAGAATCGCTTTCAAACAAGGCCAGACAGTTTTTAACCAATATTTTTAACAGTTGCTCCTCGCTGATGTGATATTCCAGAAAGTAGGTATCCGGCAAAAGATAACCTTCCAATCCCGGCACATCCAGCCCCAGGCTTTTAATAAAAATAGGGTCATTGGCCAGCTTTAGCAAACGTTGGGCGGACATATCCGTTTTTTTACCGATATAGGTGGCAATCTGCTCAACCGTCCAGCCCTCGAGCAGAGTTACTTTATAACGCTGCGCCCGGGCGGCGATAAGATATTCCACCAACTGGTAATGGTTTAAATTCCTGGGGATGGCAAACACACCGGCCCGTAGTTTTTTTTCATAACCCTGGTACTTCACAATATAGCTGAAAACCTTTTTGCTTTCGATGAGATCATGGGCCAGCAGGGAATCGGCAATCTGGCTTAAAGTGGCCCCCGGCGGAATATGCAGCGTTACCTTTTGCTCTATCTTCTGCTCATCCACGGGGCTAAAGTAATTCAACACGGCCATCGTCAGCCAGGGCAAAACCAGAAAAGCCAGAAGAATTAACTTTTGCCACCATTTGAATTTTTTATAATTGGCTCGGATTTGCGTGGTATTCACTAAGAATTGCTCTCACGTTCTTGTCTACGGGATTCATCTATGATACGCTCAAACAGGCGCCCGATGGCTTCATTGCTCAGAGGACCCTTGTTGACGGCCTTCACGTGGGCAATCACCTCTTCCTCGCGCGTGGGGACATACACAGGCCAGTTGACTTCCTTTTTTATATGACCGATTTCCATTGCCGCCAGGGCCCGCTTGTTTAATAAACGCACAATTTCCTCATCCGTGGCGTCTATTTCATCGCGGAAACGGGCAATTCTTTGTTTGATCATATCATTGGATGGCTTCATATTCGACCGTTCCTGCTTAAATTATAGTTCCCGAAGGACTATTCCTTACTTTTGGTAGTTCTTTATGATCCTGCTGATTTTTTCATCCGCCGGCCATTCCAGGCTTACCGGCAACTGCCCTGTTTTTATAGTCAGGCCATTTTTATTTTTAATCAGGACAATGCGGCTGACATATTCGCCATCGGCGCCGGGGCACACAAGCCACCGCCCCTCAGCCCTTTCGTTCAGGGCAATTTGCTCATGGGCCAGCATTATGATGTCCCAGTGCGGATATTTTTCCAGGAGCCGGGGAAGGTTTTTCCGACGGCCATGGTAGATAAGCGCTCGTATATCCGTCTTTTTTATTGCCCGTACCGCCGCGTCAAAGCGGGCGGGGGCCCTGGTCAATGCAACCCCCTTCTGCCGTATATTCAACTCCACAAAGGAGGTAATGCCGAGGCGCATATCCTTATGGCGGAAAATTTTATAAGACGGGCCCGGAAGCGCTATTTCCGTGCGGGTGTTGCCCATAAGCACCGCCTGTTCCATCCCCTTCAGTGCCGCGCCTAAAAAATCGGCGCCCTCGCTGAACTCCTGATCCGCCACGGTGAGCACCTCCGGTTTTAGATAACGGTATATTTGTACCACTGCCTTATTCAGGGCGGGATAGCTATACGCATTAAAGGCGTCGCCGCCGTCAAAAAAAAGGGTATGCTGCCGTTCTCTTTCCCTTTTTAAAATCCCGGCCATATGATCCAGGCCTCCCAGAGGGGGCTCGCCGCACCCGCAATTATCTATATTACCGTTTAAATTGGCCGAGTAGATAATCACAAGGCTGTCCGCCTGTGAATCGGATGCTAAATTTAGAACAGACGGCTTTTTTTCCGCGTGCTGAGCGACACAAAAGAAGGAAACAGAAAGCAGAAACCAAAAGATGTACCGGCCCTTATGCAAAAAGTATCTGATCACGTCGTTGACCTGTGGAAACAATTTTTACGGGTATTTTTAAATAGTCTTCCATATATGCGATGTATTCCCGCGCCTGACGGGGCAATGCGCTTATGCTGTCACTTGCGGTGGAATCATTCCAGCCTTCCAGGGTTTTATAAACAGGTTGTATGCGTTTCTGTTCCTCCGGGTCGGCCGGAAAGGTGTCCAGTTCATGGCCGTCCAGGGTATAAGCCGTGGCCACTTTTAAGCGATCCATGCCGTCCAGCACATCCACCTTTGTCAGGGCGATTTGTGTCAAACCGTTAATCCGGGCCGAATAACGCAGGGCCACCAGGTCCAGCCAACCGCAACGCCGGGGGCGACCCGTGGTTGCGCCATATTCCCCGCCCCTGTCCCGCAGCAGGGTCCCCGTGGCGTCGTTCAACTCCGTGGGGAAGGGCCCGTTGCCAACGCGGGTTAAATAGGCTTTGGCCACGCCAATGACCTCGGCGTCGGGAACTACCCCCAAACCGGAACCGATAAAAGCGCCTCCGGCCACAGGGTGCGACGAGGTAACAAAAGGATATGAACCGTAATCGATATCCAGCAGGGCGCCCTGCGCGCCTTCCACCAGAATGCTCCTTTTCCCCCTAAGCGCCGTATCTACCCGCTCTATGGTTTCGGCAATATACGGTCGTATCAGCTCGGCGTGGGCGGCCGCCTGTTGCAGTATCAGGGACTCATCCAACGGTTCTTCATTATAATATTTTTCAATAATAAAATTTTTCAGCTTCAGGTTTTCCCGGATGCGTTCTTCCCGGATGGCCTCGTTAAGCAGGTCAATCGCCCTCAGACCGGCTCGATTGTATTTATCCACATAGGCGGGGCCGATGCCTCTTCCCGTGGTGCCTATTTTTTGCCGGCCTTTTTGATCTTCCGAGCATTGATCCAGTTTTTTATGGTACGGAAGAATGATATGGGTTCGGGGGGAAATAAGCAGCCGTCCCTGTGTCTGAATGCCGGCATCATGCAGCACGTCGATCTCCGCTTTAAAGGCCTCTGGGTCCAGCACAACACCACCGCCGATAACGCAGACCACGCCGGGACGTAAAATACCCGAGGGGATCAGATGCAGCACATACTTTTTTTGGCCGATGTAAACCGTATGCCCGGCATTAGCTCCTCCCTGATAGCGTAAAACCATATCCGCCGAGGCGCTCAGCACATCAATAATTTTGCCTTTTCCCTCATCGCCCCATTGCGCACCGACCACAATTGATACTGACATTGTTTTCTCCAAAAAAAAACTCCGGCTTGTGTAAACCGGAGTTTAAGAAACACACGTTAAAAATTAAAATTTTTGTAAGGCATCATCCAGGTTTTCAGCCAGAGTGAACACACTCAATAACTTGGTAATCTTCAACAGATTGTAAATCCTTTCCGACACATGCGTAAGCACAAGTTGGCCATCGTTATTTTTTAATGTGGTTACCGTTCCGATCAGAATACCCAGTCCGGAACTATTCATCCACTCCACACCTCCGAGATCGATAACAATCCGTGTTTTATGCTCATCGATTAACCGGTTAATCTGATCATTGAGCTGCCCCGCCTCGGGGCCGCCCATGATTTTCCCGGAGAGGGCGATTATTACAACGCCATCCTGTTCTTTTACGTCAATAGTCATGGACTTCCAATCAGGCTTTTTTAAATTTCCAGTCTATCACAATCGGGCTGGCAATGAATATCGATGAATAGGTACCGATGATGATACCGATGATCAAAGCCAGGGCAAAAGTACGCAGCACCTCGCCGCCGAAAAAGTATAATATGATTACCACAAACAGAGTGGTGCTCGAGGTCATAATGGTGCGCGACAGTGTTTCATTGATACTGCGATTTACAATTTCGGTAATATTTCCTGTTCGCTTGCTGGAAGACTTCAGGTTTTCCCGGATACGGTCATAGACCACAATGGTATCGTTCAGCGAATAACCGACGATGGTCAGCACCGCGGCAATGATGGGCGCGGAGATTTCGATTTCCAACAGGGAAAAGAGTCCGATGGTGATGGTCACATCATGCACCAGGGCTACAATGGCACCGATTGAGAAACGAAATTCAAAGCGCCACATGATATAAAACAGAATGAGTATCATGGACCAGAAGATGGCCAGGAAAGCGTCTATAATCAACTCATGACCCACCTTTGGGCCTACCTTTTCCGTACGCTGTTCTTCAAAGGCATTGTCGGGCATGGCTTTTCGTATGGCCTCTTCGATATTATGACTGACCGTTTCAAGGTCAAACTCCGCCCCAACGCGGATGGCGACCTCGTTGGGCGCGCCAAAGTGTTTAATTTCCGCTTCATTCATACCAATGCTGGAAATGGCGGAACGGATATCCTGAATGGACACTTCTTTATCAAATTTAAGCTGTATAAGCGCCCCGCCCGTAAAATCGATATTGTATTTGGGGCCACCGTGAAGAATCAGCGAAATGATGGATAATAGTATAAGCGTACCGCTCAGGATATATCCCATTTTCCGTTTATCGACGATGTTATAATGTGTATCTGTGAAAAATTGCATGGAACTTTTATTCTCCTTTTTCCGCTTGCGTCGTTTATATACTGAGTTTGGTTACCTTGGTGTTATCCAGAAAGAGATTGAAAATAACCCTGGAAACAAAAATGGCCGTAAACATACTGGCGGCGATACCGATCATCAATGTAACGGCAAACCCCTTAATCGGGCCCGTGCCATAGGTATACAACACCAGTCCGGCGATAAATGTGGTAACGTTGGCGTCCAAAATAGTGATAAAGGCTTTACCATAGCCCTGATCCAGTGAAGCGCGTATGGTTTTGCCCTTGCGCAATTCTTCACGCACCCTTTCAAATATCAGCACATTAGCGTCCACCGCCATACCGATGGTTAAAATAATACCGGCGATGCCCGGCAGGGTCAGCGTGGCCCCCAGCGATGCCATAACCGCCATGATAAAGACGATATTGAGCATAAGTGCCATGTCAGCTATAAAGCCGGAGCCTTTGTAATACAAAATCATAAAGAGCATAACGACTATAAGCCCCAATAAGGCGGAATAACTACCGGCAATGATGGAATCGTGCCCCAGAGACGGACCTACCGTACGTTCTTCGATGATCCGTACCGGAGCGGGCAGGGCACCGGCTTTTAACACAATGCTCAGGTCTTTGGCAGATTCAAAGGTGTCCATACCCGTGATACGCGCCCGGCCGGAAGTGATTTTTGCCTGCAGGGTTGGCGCCAAAACCACGCGTTCATCCAGTATAATCGCCAGCCGTTTTTGGATGTTGGCACCGGTAACCCGGGCAAAAACCTTGGCCCCCTCGTCGCTAAAGGTAAGCGACACCTCAAATTTTCCCATGGAAGAGGGATCGTTGGGGCTGCCGTTTTGCGGACGGGCGTCCACAATGTATTCTCCGCTCAGCTCCTGCTTTTTGTTTACCAGGTAAACCTGAAGATATTCACCGTTGGCCACTTTTTTGGAGCCCCATAAGAACTCGGCGTTGCCTGCTTCCTCGGCGATGATCTTTTTAACTTCCGGCAGGGAGATGATTCGCTTGAATTTGTTTTCCTTGTCTGCCGGAACCAACAGGGTGCTGCGGTCTCTCGGGTCTTGAAAGAAGAGGTTCTCCTCAAACAAGGCCTTGGAGGTATCCCCGGCGGCGGTGGCACCGGACACGGCGCTGTCGCTGTCATTCACCGAAAAGAGTTCTTCCAGAGCCGTGGAGGTACTGTCTTTCTTCTCTTTCTTATCCGAGGCGGTGGTGTCTCCCGGAGTAATCTTGGAAGCGATAAATTTATTAATCTTGATGGCCACGTTGCTGGTCACCTCGGGCGATTTTAAAAGTTTAAACTCCAGAAGCGCCGTTTTACCGATGAGTTGGCGAACCCGCTTGGGATTTGTTACCCCGGCCAGTTCCACAATAATCCGGCTGCTGCCCTGCTTTTGAATGGTGGGTTCCGAAACGCCAAACTGATCCACGCGATTCCGCAGGATCTCCAGGGAACGGGTTACCGCTTCTTCCGATTGTGTGTAGAGATATTGTAACACTTCGGACTCCTCGCGCCGCTCGGAACTGCCGTAATAGCGGGCGATGTTCATCCCTTTGGCCTTGAGCTTTTCATTAAAGGTAGCGATAAGGTCGGCGTCGCTTCCCTTTGTTTCCTTTACCGCCTCGTCAAGGGCCTGAACAAATTCCGGATTTTTGTTTTTGGCCAGCTTGTCCAGCAGCTCCTTCAGGTCTACTTCCAGAACCACATGCATACCACCCTGTAAATCCAACCCCAGGCTGATGGCTTTTGACTTTAAGGCGTTATAGCTGTCGGGATCGCTGTTTTGAAATTCCGTCAATTCCTTCTCTGACATCATGCTTAAACTTATGGTGGGATAAAGGAGATAAATGGCGACCGCAAAAACAAACAAAATAATAGCCAAACGCGTCGTCGTATTCTTTTTCATTAAACCGTAAAACCTCCACGTGTATTAAAAAATATATATGATTTTGATTATTAATCCAGGTATGGGTCGTTGGATTAACAAAAGAATGCAAATTTAGAGCTGTGCCCTTCTAAAGTCAAACAAAATTCCGATATCTTTACAATGGGAGAAACTATGAGAGCATTTGCAGGAATGCCTGTTCATCGATAACCGGTATGCCCAGTTGTTGCGCTTTTTTCAACTTTGAGCCGGCCTTTTCTCCGGCCAGTACATAATCGGTTTTTGAGGATACCGAACCCGTAACCCGGGCGCCTGCCTTTTCCAGCATCTCGCGGGCCTGTTCCCTGCTTAGCCCCGGCAATGTACCCGTTAAAACAACAACCTTACCCTTTAAGGGGCCCTCTTCGGCGGCGGGCGGCTTGGCGTGCATATTCACCCCCGCTTCCTTCATGGCGGCAATCATCTCCCGGATAGCGGGTTTTTTAAAATAATCGACAATACTCCCGGCCATCCGGGGGCCTATGCCCTCTATGGCGGTCAGTTCCTCTTCCCCGGCGGCCATCAGTTGATCCAATGAATAAAAATGCTTAACCAACTCCCTGGCGGCATTGATACCCACAAAGGGTATGCCCAGGGCATGGATTAATTTATACAGGGGTTGTTTTTTGCTGGCCTCAATACCGGCAATCACATTAGCCGCGCTCTTTTCGCCCATTCGGTCCAGGCCGGCAATATCTTCTTCCCTCAGGCGATAGATATCGGCAAAATTTTTCACTTTCCCCGCGCGTACCAATGCCTCCACCAGGGAAATGCCAAAACCCGCCATATCCAGTGCCTTGCGATCCACAAAGTGCTCTATGCGGCGCACCACCTGCTCGGGACAGTTCTCGTTGGGGCAACGCAGGGCCACCTCATCCCCGGAGCGCACAAGCCGCGTATGGCATGAGGGGCACTCCAGGGGCGCCTCCGTGGGCGGAACACCCGGGGGGCGTTTTTCCATCAATACTTCCACCACCTTGGGTATGATATCGCCTCCTTTTTCCACCAGCACTGTATCCCCCACGCGTATATCCTTGCGTTTTATTTCATCTATGTTATGCAGCGTGGCCCGGGATACCCGCGTGCCGGCCAGCCAGACCGGTTCCAATTCGGCCACGGGGGTAACGGTACCTGTCCGGCCCACCTGCCAGGTTATTTCCCTTATTACGGTTTCAGCCTGCATGGCCCGGAATTTATAGGCAATGGCCCAACGGGGACTTTTGGCGGTGTTGCCTAAAAGTTTTTGTTGTTCCAGGTCGTTTACTTTTACCACCACACCGTCGATATCATAGCCCAGTCCGCTTCTTTCTTCTTCCCAGCGACGCACATAGTCCAGTACATCTTGTATATTTTTACATAAGTGATAGTGGGGATTTACGGGGAAGCCCAGCTCCTCCATCTTTTTCAGGTTTTTATAGTGACTTTTTTCCAAAAAGGATTCCGGGCCATACAGTCCGTAGCAAAACATACTCAAGCGACGGGAGGCCACTTCCCGGGCATCCTGTATTTTTAACGTGCCGGCGGCCACGTTCCTCGGATTCATAAAAAGCTCTTCGCCCCGTTCCGCTCGGGCGGCATTTATCCGCTCAAACTCCCCGCGTGGTAAATACACCTCCCCGCGCACCTCAAACTCGTCCGGCAGGCCGTCCCCCCGGGCCTTGAGGGGGATGGCCCGGATGGTGCGCAGATTCGGCGTGATGTCATCGCCCATGGCGCCGTCCCCCCGGGTGGCTCCGCGTTTAAAATATCCCTTTTCATACAACAGGCTTATGGCCAGGCCGTCTATTTTTAACTCGGCCACATATTCTACCACCGCCTCTTCACCCAGCAGACCGCGTACGCGCTTGTCAAAGTCGCTGAAATCATTTTCATCATAACTGTTGGCCAGGGAAAGCATGGGGAAACGATGCCGCACTGTGGGAAAATTCCTCGTCGGCTGTCCTGAAACCCTTTGCGTGGGAGAATCCTCCGGAACCGGCCACTCAGGATGTTTTTCTTCCAGCGCTTCCAGTTCCTTCATCAGGTTATCATATTCGAAATCGGAAATTTCCGACACTCCCTGAACATAGTAGCTATAGTCATAACGATTTATAAGTTTACGCAATTCTTCCATGCGTTTTTTATCCTGCATACTATGCGTTCTCCTGAAAAAAATTATATTCCCGGCCTGTCCGGTCGGCGCTCCCATAAAATAAGAATAAAAAAGGACACGATGCTAAAACATTGGCACGATAGCATAAAAATTAATAAACTTGGCCATGCATGAAAAGGCCTTAAGCAGCATCGTTGTACCCCTGACGTTTCTGTGCGCCACTCTGGCGTGCACCAATCCCTTTACCACCCGGGAGGGACAGGTTGAAAAGCCGGATGTGGGCAGCGAAAGCGGTATTTACGAGGAACCCACCCGGGCGGAAAATATCCTCATCAATCTGTCGCGCTCCCTGGAACAAAAAAATGTACAACGCTATATGGACAACTTTTCCGACCCGGCGCAGGGCGCGGAAAAATCCTTCACCTTTATGGGTGACGCCGCCTTTCAGGATCAGTTGATCGGCTCCTGGAGCCTGAGGGACGAGGAAAGCTGGTTCCGCAATGTCATTTTTCCCGTAAGCGGCCGCAGCCCGGTTATCCGTTTCAGCTATGTGGACTCCCTGCCCCGGCTTCAGCCCATTACCGCCACCTCCTTTGAAGATTCCGTGGAAACCGACCTTTTTCGCTATCGCTTTACCCTGGAATATGCCGACTCCACCCAAACCGTGGAAGGACGGGCCCGCATGCGTCTCTATCGCTCACTGAAAACGGCCCGGGAGCCCTGGCTGATCTATTATTGGGAAGACCGTGCCCTCGACGGCGCCGTATCCCGCTCCTGGACCGCCCTAAAAATCAGGAACCGTTGAGATGATTCGCCAAACATTACCCGTTTTAGCCGTGGTTATCCTTGCCCTGGCCTGCAACCCCTTTGCCCCCAGGCTGGATGAGCAGCTGAACAGCGTTTCCGAAATTTTAACCGGGCAGGAAAGCCCGCAGGAGGTAATGGTTAACTTTGAGTATGCCTATAACTTTAAGGATTCTCTGGTATACAGCGACCTGCTGGACAGCGCCTTTATCTTTGTTTCCAAAAACTATTCCACCGACCCGGTTACCGACATCATCTGGGGCCGGGATACCGATATCCGTACAACGGTACGCTTATTTCGACATTTTCAAACAATTCGCTTAAATTGGGGAGGCACCATTCGCGAAGTCTTCCTTGATGACGACAGTACACTGGTGGAATTGAAACAGGTATTTCAGCTTACTTTTGACGGCGGCCGCGAAGTGCCGACCCTGAACGGCGAAGCCCTGTTTATTTTACAACGAAAACCCGGCGAGAGCATCTGGAAGATTGTTCGCTGGGAGGACCTTTCAACTTTTTAACGGAGGCAGAATGCAGCGTATAGCTTTTGACGTGGATCCCATCGCCCTGATCCGCAATACAATGAAATCAACAGAACCGGACCCGGTAAATGCAACGATTATGGCCGAAATAGGCGGCGCCGAATCCATCGTCTGTTATTTGCGCGATGATGAAAAAACGGTTAGCCAAAGGGATGTGCGTCTGCTTAAGGAACTGGTTAAGACCCATCTGAATGTGCGCGTTAACCTGACCGAGGAGCGTATCCGCCAATTAATTGCCCTTAAGGTGGATATGGTCACCTTTGTAGCTCCGGGAAATGTGAACACCCTTAAACCCGCTCCCCTCTCTATAGACAGTTACGGAAGCGCCCTGCGCAATTATGTGGCCGAATTGCGTTCCAACAACATTTTGAGCTCCATCCTGATCCAGCCCGAACTGGGGGAAATAAAGGGAGCGGGTAAGCTGGAATTCGACTATATCGAGCTGGACGCCTCCGCCCTGGACGAGGCCGATGACATGGCCGCCGAGGTGGATATGCTGGAGAATCTTTCCGGTCTTTTACTGGCCGCGGGCAAGCTGGGTCTGGGCGTAAACATTTCCGGGGCTATCGGCTACGACAACATGCGCGACATCGCCTCCCTGGACTATCTGGAGGATATTATCGTGGCCGAACCCGTGGTCAACAAGGCCCTGTTTATCGGCATAGAGCACGCTATCCGCGACCTTAACTCACTACTGTAAACCGCCTCATGAAGTTACTTGTATGTTTGCTTATGTTGCTTGCCGGCGGCGCGTTGGGCCGCGGGGGGCTGTTCCGCTTTGAACAGGAAAGGCCTCAACCCGCGGACAGCAGCCATATCCGTTTTGACCTGCTGAACGGCTGGCGTTCCGCCGGGGCCGGAGCGGATATCCGTCCGCCCTTTGCCGCCCTGGGTGATGATACGCTTATTCTAAGCACTGACTTTACTCTGAATACGAAAAACACCGCCGGCTTCACCTTTTACTGCCAGGGTTTTCCCGGCAGCGCCGCCATCTACCTTAACAACCGGCTGTTGTTGCACACGCGCGTTCCCTGGGCTCCCCGGGAACATAACGTTGACGCGGAGATGTTGCGAAGCGGGACAAATAAACTGCGCCTTGTGTTATCCGCGTACTCCTCCGTTTTTCCGGTCTTCAGCCACGTGTACAGCGCCCCTCCTTTCCTGGCTGTCTCCCGTCCTTTTGGCCTCAGGCGCGCACAGCGGACACTTATTGAAAATTTCAGCTATGACGTTCCCGGGATCCGGGAAAAGGCTGAAATCGCTTTTTCCTACACAATCAATAACACGCTTCAAAAAAAACAGGGCTATGTTGTGGAAGAGACCGTGCGCGACGCAAGCGGCAGGATTCTGTTTAAACGACGGAAAAATCTGCGGCCGGAAAGCGCCGGCTATGGCAACCGGTTTAACCTTTCCCCAGCCCGGATGTGGACGCCGGAAACTCCTCGGTTTGTCACGCTTACCATCACCGTAAAGCACTATCAGCAATTGATTGAGGAGAAAAGCTTTACCCTTGGCATTCGCCGCGCGCAATTCAGCAACAACCGTTTTCTGCTCAATGGCCGTCCTTTACGGGTTAAGGGTTTGAACTTTTACTTTAACCCCCGGGAAATCTCCGGGCAGCGCCCTTTCGACTACTATCTGGCTCAATTGCGTATCATAAAAAAGGCGGGATTTAACGCCGTCCGCTTTCCGGGTATGATACCGCCACGATCGGTTTTTAGCATAGCCGACACCCTGGGGCTGATGATTTTTGCCGAACTGCCCATACGTCGCTACCCGGCGGATATTATACAAAACGAACTGCTATTAAACACTACGCGTTCCGCCATTCAAACCCTTTTTAAGCGCTATGGCCCGCATGCGTCCTTTATCGCCCTGGGTTTAGGCAGCGAGATTCGCACAACAGACCCGGCCATACAACGCTTTTTTATCATCAGCAGCGAGGCCGGCCGTCGTCCCGCCCCTTTACTCAGCTATCTTGCTCCCGGCGGCAACGGCACGTTTTCAGGTCTTCCGGTAGATTTTTATCTTTTTCTTAAATACGGCCCGGCGGATACCCTGCCCCGCTTTTCGGCCCATATCGGTTTTTTGCCGGGAAATACAGGGCAAACCATCATCCGCCGGGGTGACGAAATCATGGACGACTTTATAATGCGAAAAAGCGGTTTATTAAAGTCCTGGTTCACGGAGCATAAAAATGTTTTTGCTCCGGGCTATTTCATAGACGCCTATAATGATCAGCCCGTTGATTTTGCCCTGAGCGCTCCCGCGCCCGGTCAGCCCTTTGCCCTAAACCCGGCGGGACTCTTTCGCGGAGGCGCCCCCAATGCCATACGCGCCTTTCAGGATTTTCACAACGACTCCACCACCGCCCTGTCCACGCCTGTAGCTCAAAAGCCGGACAACTTTTTCGCCGTGGTTTTATTTTTCTGGACTATCATCTTTTTGTTTTTTTACCGTCGCTATCCCAATTTCCGGGACAATTTCAAGCGGGCCATGCGCCACACCTACGGCTTTTTTGTGGATATGCGGGAAAGAAGAATTATCCCCGTGTTCAATACGCTGATGGTGGGGTTCAACTCGGTCATGGTTCTTTCCGTCCTGGTGGCCTCAACCATTTTTTATTACAGCGGCAGCCCCTTTTTCAGGGAAATGACAGCCATCCTTTTCCCCGATAAAGAACTCTACTATCTTATACTGGAGTACGCATCACATCCCTGGTATCTGCTGGCGGCGATCATTCCGCTTATTTTTATCCATCCGCTCATTGTCGGCATTTTTATCAAATCCTATGCCCTGATGCGCGGGCGCTATGTCCGCTTCCGGCAAACCATAGCCATCGGGATGTGGGCCGGGGCGCCCTTTGCCTTTATGATGCCCTTTTCGCTGGTGGCCTATCATGCACACTATTACGGAAGCTATACCGAAATCCTCTGGCTTGTGGTTCTCCTTTTCATACTCTGGGCCCATTACCGTCTTATTAACGGCATACGCGTTTTAATGGTGGTGCCCTTCGGCTATGTCTTTCTCATTCTTTTCTTGAGTTATATCATCCCTTTGGTTATCTTCTTTGCCTTTTTCAATCCACAGCCTCTTTGGTTTGAACAACTTCTTTCATTAATAAACTCACGGATGCTTTTTTAAATATTATGTACTTATCACAGTTACAAATACATGGTTTTAAATCTTTTGCCAATAAGATTAAACTGGATTTCGACTCCGGTCTTACAGCTATAATCGGCCCCAACGGATCGGGAAAGTCCAATATTGTGGACGCCATCCGCTGGGTGTTGGGTGAGCAGCGGGTAAGCAATCTGCGCAGCGATAAAATGGAAAGCGTGATCTTTAACGGCACCAAAACACGCAAGCCCATGGGCATGGCCGAGGTATCCCTGACCATACAGAACAATCGTAATATTCTGGACACGGAATACGACGAGGTAGTCATCTCCCGGCGCCTGTATCGCTCGGGTGAAAGCCAATATCTGATCAACAAAGTTCCCGTTCGTTTAAAGGATGTCATCAACCTGTTTATGGATACAGGCATGGGCTCCAATTCCTATTCGGTCATCGAGCTCAAGATGGTGGAAAGTATCCTCTCCGACAACAAGCAGGAACGCCGCGTTCTGTTTGAGGAAGCCGCCGGAGTGGTAAAATATAAAACCCGCCGCAAATCGGCCCTACGCAAACTCGAGGCCACCCAAATCGATTTATCGCGCATAAATGATATAATCAACGAAGTGGAAAAAACCGTGGCCTCGCTTCACCGCCAGGTGGGCAAAGCCCGTCGCTATCTGGAATATACCGATAAACTGAAAAAGAGCGAGATCGACCTTGCCGTATACCGCTACCACCGTTACAAGGAAGAGATTTCGCCCCTGGAAAGGGAGCTGGTTCTGATAAGCAAGGAAAAGGAAGAGAGCTCCCACCAGATTACCATAGAAGAAGCCCTGTTGGAAGACTATAACCGGCAGAGCA
>JALXBH010000299.1 GCA_026991535.1 Calditrichia bacterium
GTGTGAGAAATGCAAAGAGACCTAATCGTTGTCGAAATTAGGGAGTCTTCGAATGGAAAAATCATTAAGTGTTAACTGTCATTAAGGCTTTCAATATCCGCCAGGTCTCTATATCTGCCGCAGGCCTGTTTATTTTTGATTAAATCTTCCCTGGATATAACGGGAATCTGAACATCATCGGCATGAATGATATTTCTTCTGTCATAACACTCTTCAAAAACAATCCCCGTTGCTTCATTAATAATGTCAATTTGTATCGGGGAGCTGCCCATTCGAAAAACATTTCCCTTGTCCGTAAAAACACTTTTGTCAACGGCGGGCGCTTTGAAGGCCTTTAAGGCATCCAATAAATTACCGATATTATCGTCATCCGTTGCAATGAGGAAGTCGATGTCCTTTGTCGCCCTGGGATTGCCATAAATTCCCACCGCCCAACCGCCCACCAGGAGGTAGCGTACCTTATGATCGTTTAAAAACTTTATAAAATCTTTGAAGTCTTCCGGTAGTTGCTTCAGGGCCATAGAAACATTCTCTCAAATAGGTTATAGTTTGTAACTTTTCCCCTACATCTTTTGAGGACCAGTACTTTTTATCCTCTTTTTCCAGTTGGCCGGCGGTGCCGATAACAATTTTTGTCCGGTCAATTTTCCGGTTCATTTTGAACTCCCTTTTAAAGCCAAGATAAATGTAGCCAGTAAAAGTTACAAGCTATAAAACAATGGCTTACCGAAACTCGGGTGAAAATATGACAAGATATGACAAATGACAAATGAATAAAAAATACAAAATAAAAAATACAAAAATGGCTGGAGCAAAAAAGACTTAGTGGCTTTGTGTCTTGGTGAGAGTAATAAAAGGACATGCAAGACAAGGGGCGGCAATAAGGTTGTTTCATATTAGGAGCCTTTTTCTATTAAGGTTTTCCAAATCTTTGGTTTTTCGGGGAATTCAAAGGGGAAAGTCACTTCTTTACGCCTTTGTGGTTTTGTTTGAGAAAAGAATGATATGTCCCGGCCATTTCCACAGTTCCGAAGTACTCGTTACCGATTCAACAGACGAGAACTTGTTTTACAGAAGTACATTGTTGGCTGTGGAAAGAGTAAATTCAAATCAGTCGTAACCCTTTTATTCTTACATTGAATTGAAAAGCATAAATGCCTACATTTTGTCTTGTGTCAAAATGGCGCTTTAAACAAAAACGGACTCTGACCATTACATGCAAAATATTTCTATCGAAGAACTACAAAAGCTAACCGGTTTTTACGGCTCCAACCCCCGGGTGGAAGAGCTGTTACAAACCATCGCCATGGTGGCGCCCACCGATCTTTCGGTGTTGATCAATGGTGAAAGCGGTACGGGCAAGGAGGTGGTGGCCACGGCCATTCATCGTTTGAGCAAGCGGAAAAACCGCAGTCTGGTTTCCGTGAACTGCGGCGCCATACCCGAGGGGATACTGGAATCGGAGCTGTTCGGTCATGAAAAGGGCTCCTTTACGGGAGCGGTAGGGCAGAAAAAAGGTTATTTTGAAGCGGCAGATAAGGGGACCATTTTTCTTGATGAAATCGGAGAAATGCCGCTGAACACACAGGTAAAGCTGCTGCGGGTATTGGAAACATCCGAATTTATGCGCGTGGGCGGCACGGAAATACAAAAGGTGGATGTGCGTGTTATTGCCGCCACTAACCGCAATCTGGAACAGGCCGTACAGGATAATCAGTTCCGCCGCGATCTCTACTATCGTTTAAAGGCCATCACCCTGGTGATTCCGCCCCTGCGTGAACGCAAGGATGACCTGCCGGGTCTGATAGACCTTTTTGCCCGTCAATTTGCCGATAAAAACAATATCAATTTTAAGGGCTTTTCACCCGATGCCGTAAATTTAATGATGCAATATAACTGGCCGGGCAATGTGCGTGAAGTGCGCAACTTTGTGGAGACGGCCATTATCCTCAACCGGGGCGAGGTGGTGCGTTCCGATTATGTGCGTAACGCCCTGAATATGAGCAATCCTTCTGCCGGCGCCGCGGACATGCTGCCCATGCCGGTGAATAAAACACCGGAACAGGTGGAGCGGGAACTGATATACCGCACCCTGGTGGCCATGAAGCTGGAAATTACTGAATTGAAACAGATGTTCGCTTCCTTTATGCAGGGAGCCTATTCAGGCAACCTGCCTGCCGCCACGCCCACGCCCGTAAGTTATGTACCGGCGGATAACGGCGATAAGGAAAACGGCAATGCGGTTAAGCCCACAACCCTGGCCGGAATGGAGCGGGAGATGATCAAGGAAACCCTGAACCGTTTCGGTGGTAGCAGAAGAAAAACCGCCCGCGCTCTGCAAATCAGCGAGCGCACCCTTTATCGTAAAATTAAAGAATATGGCCTGTAATGCGTAAACCCCTTTTTGCCCTGGCGCTTTTTTCATTGTTGCTTTCCGCCTGTGGCTACTACTCCTTTAAGGGCGCGTTGCCTTCCTATCTTAACTCCGTTGCCGTACCCTTGTTTGATGACCGCAGCGCCTGGCCGGATATTCGCGAAAAGGTAACCGACAGCGTCATAAACGGCTTTGTGGACGACAATACGCTGAAGGTGGTGGACGAAAGCAAGGCCGCGGTTTTGCTTACGGGCACCATTCTTTCCGTAAACCGGGTGGAACAGGCGGTGGAACAGGGAGAAAATGTTACCGAATACCGCCTGATCGTAAAGGTGAAGGTTAAATGCGAGGATGTGCGCGCCTCTAAAAAGATGTATGATAAAACCTTTGAGGCCTATACCCTGTTGCAGTCAAACGCCGGTCAGGATGAAATAGATGCCGCCGTGGATGAAGCTCTTAAAATTATTACCGAGGATATCGTAAATACGACCCTGAGTGGTTGGTAAGAGGAGATTGCTTTATGTCCGATGTTATGGAAAAAGATTTTATACTGTTCGCTTCCAGGGCACACGCCCTGCTGGAACAGAACAAGGCTGACAACGCCCTGCATCTGTGCGAGGCAGGTGTGCGCCGCTTTCCGCGCTATGCCGACGGCCATATGGTGCTGGGTATGTGTTACAGGGCCTTGGACCGTGTGGATGAGGCGCGGGTGGAGTTTGAGCGGGCGCTGACCTTCGCTCCCAACAATCTGGCCGCCATGCGCGCCCTGGCCGACATCAATCGCCAAAACGGACTGCATCAAATTGCCCGGGACTGGCAGATGAAAAACCTGATGTACTTTCCTTATAACGAAGCTCTGCAACAGGAACTGGCCGGGGAACTGGCCGCGCTGCCTCAAAATCCGCCGACGGAAGCCATGCCGCAAGAGGAGGCCGCTGTGGATGAGCTTTTAAGCGAGGTGGATGATGAAGAGAGCGGAGAAGAAGCCTTTTTGATCGATGAGGTGGAGGAAGAAAGCGCCGCCGCCCCGGAGGAGGAAAGCGGGGACGAGGCCTCCCTGTTTGAGGAACCCGCCCCCGGGGAAAGCATCGTCGGCGATGAGCAAAGCTCCGATCGTTTTGATCCCCTGGCCGATGAACCCATGTTGGATAATTTTGAAAGCAGGGTAGAACGACCGGACTTAAGTAATTTCGACAAGACCGACGAGGACTTTGCCGTGCTGATGACCGATATGTTCAGCCCGGAAAGTGCCGAAAGCGCTCCGGAAGAATCCGGAGATGAGGAGTGGCTGGAAGTTCAGGACATCATTATAGAGGAAGAAGCGACAACGGAACCGACGTTGGTGGAAGAAGAAAGCAGCGTGACGGATGAAGCCCAGAAGCTGATCAGTGAATTGGAAAGCAGCGCCGGGGAAGATGACGCCCTGCTGATGGATGACGAGCCCCTGCCCCCGGAAACGGAAGCAGCGCCGGTCTATAAGCCCGAACCGCAGGATATGCCGCCGGAAGAGACGCGGGAGGAAGATGTTACCATCGAAAAACTGATGAATAACCCTAATTTGATCACCCCGACCTTTGGCGAAATATTGATCGCCCAAAAGAAATTTGTCGAGGCGCGCCATGTGTTTATGGAATTGAGCAAAAAGGAACCCGATAACCCCCGCTTTGTTAGAAAGATTTCTTTCCTGGATAAGTTTTTACAGGTACACTAAGCACACAGAAGAAATCCTTAATGACACGTATTCTCATATTCTGTCTCATCGCCTTTAACCTTTTGATGGGTCAGTCTTATTTTATTCGTCTTACCGATGCCGGGCAGGGCCATAGGGCGGAGTTGATCCGCGGCAACTTCAGCGCCCTGAACAGGCTGGCCAAAAGTACCCTCCCCCTTTCCGCCGCCCTTGATGAAATCCCCCTCAGGCATAAACTTGAGAGGCCCTTTGAAAAGTGGCTGCTGGCCCAAAAGGCCGATGATGCCTTTTTAGAAGCGTTGCAACAATCAAAATGGGCGGATATTGTGGAGCCGGTGGGCGTTTTTAAAACCTCCGTGCTCAGCGATGATTCCCTTAGCGCCCAACAGTGGTATCTGGAAAAAATAAATATTGCCGGCGCCTGGGCCGTCTCCTCCGGCGTGGACGATGTGACGGTGGGTGTTATCGATACGGGCGTTGATTTTGAGCATCCGGATTTACAGGGCCGTTTTTGGATTAATGCCGCCGAGGACCTTAACGGCAACGGACGGCTGGACAGTGGCGACGAGAACGGAGTGGATGACGACGGCAACGGTTTTATCGACGATGTGATCGGTTATGATTTTACCGACGCCCCGCGCTTTCCCGACGGGGGCGATTATATCACGCCCGATAACCGTCCCGATGATGAGTTCTCCGGGGGGCATGGCACGCAGGTGGCCGGACTGATCGCCGCCGCCGCCAACAACGGTCGGGGTATCAGCGGCGTCGCGCCCGGCGTTCGCATTATGGCTTTGCGGGCAGGCACCGCCTCGGGCTACCTGGAAGAGGATGATGTGGCCCAGGCCCTTTTTTATGCCCTGAATAACGGCGCGCGTATCGTCAATATGTCCTTTGGCGATGTGGCCCTCTCCCGTTTTCTGCGGGATGTTATCCGTTATGTGGCCGGGCAGGGGCTTATCCTGATCTCGTCGGCCGGCAACAGCGCCACGGATCGCATTCACTTTCCCTCCGGTCTGCCCGATGTGATCTCTGTCGGGGCCAGCGACCGAAATGACGGGTTGGCCGGTTTTTCCAACTACGGCTCTTCCGTCGATCTGCTTGCCCCGGGTGTGGAAATGATCAGCACCGCTCCCGGAGGCGGCTATAGCGCTCTGAACGGCACCTCCTTCAGCGCGCCGCTGGTTTCCGGCGTGGCGGCCCTGTTGCTCAGCGCCCGGCCGGAATACGGCCCGCAGACCCTGCGCAATGTTCTGATCTCCACTGCCGACGACATCATGCTATATGGCTGGGATGTATACAGCGGCTCCGGACGTCTGAACGCCGCAAAGGCGCTCTCAGTGCCCTATGGCGGTAAGATGAGTATTGACGAACCGCGTGTGAACAGCGCCGTATCCGGGGCGCGGGTGGTTGTCAGGGCCACGGTGCAACATCCCGATCTGGACTCCTTTTCCCTGGATTACGGGCTGGGCGCCTCGCCGCAAGAGTGGCTGAGCCTGGGCGGCCTCGGCGGCAGGCAGGCATGGCGGGATTCCATAGCCACGCTGGAGCTTGCTTCACTGCCCGATACTCTGATTGAACTGCGCCTGAGAGCCCTGTTAAGAACGGGACAAACCCTGGAGATTCATTCCACCTTTGAAAAGGATCACTCACCGCCACGCATCAGCGACGTCGGGCAAACGCCCTTGCTGGACGGTACACAAAGCTCGCTGCTTATAACTTTCAGCACGGATGATATCAGCGTAGGGCGCCTGATGCTGATTAACGACGGGAACGGTGACACAACCATCATCAACGAAAATTATCAAAGCCGCCGACACCGCATAAAAATAGACGGCCGGGAGTTCGGCGGAGCCTATCGCTTTCGTGTGGGGGCGCAAAATCTGGCCGGACTGAGTGTCTGGCAATCCTGGGCGGAAGCCGGCCGCTTTGAACTGAAAAATATTTTTGACTGGCGCGGTTTTGAAGCCGTTAGCTGGAACCTGCCTTCGGGCTATATGCTGCCACACGTCACGGATCTGGATCATGACGGCAAGCCGGAAGTGATCATGAGCCGTTACGATGAGGAACAGAGTTTTGGTCCGCTGGCCATTTATGAGTTTGAGTCCGGCCATTTTGAGCTGCGCCTGGAAACCGCCTTTCGCGTTATCCCCCGGGATGCCGGCGATGTGGATGGCGACGGACTTTCGGATATGCTGCTGGGTTTTGGACAAAACAGCTATCTGTTCGAGGCCCTTTCGGCGGATTCCTTCCCCACGCGGCTGGTATGGCTGGATACCGCCGCCTTTTGGGGGGCGCAATATGCCGATACCGACGGCGACGGCATTTTGGAAATTATAGGCCGCCAGGGTGACGAAGGCTACCGTATTTTGGAAAACAGCGGCGACAACAGTTTTAAGGAAAGCGCCTTTCTGAAAAATACCACCCGGGGCGCCAACCGCCTTGGCGTGCCCCGTGTGCGCCTGTGGGATATGGACGGCGACGGCCGGCTGGAACTGGCCTACGGCGATTACGACGGCGATGTGCTGGTTTTTAAAAACACAGGCGATAATGCTTATATTTTATCGGATACCCTGCGCACCCGCTTTGTAAACGCCACGGAGATGATTAGCACCGTGGACAGCCTGTTGATATGCGCCACGCATACCACGGAGAATGTGAATTACGAGCATGAGTTCGACGCCCGCTACTGGAGCATGGAAACGTTTGCCTGGAGTGCGCAAGAGGGTCTGCGGGCCGTGGATACGGTCTCTTTTTTTGGCTTTAGCGATACCCGGGATTTTGACAGCATCATCCGGGGATCGCGTTTTACCGGTCGTCCGGGGGTTTTTGCCGCCCTGTTTCCCTATCTGTATGTGCTGGAGCGACGTGCCGGAGGCTGGACGCCGGTTTGGTTGAAGGAAAATGTTCGCAGCAACACCGTGCTGTTTGCCGATATCAGTGGTGATGGCCGCGATGAGTTTTATATCAATGACGGGCAGTCCGTATCGGGCTATATCCGGGCGAATGAGGACAGAACCCCCGTGCCTCTGTTTTTAAACCTGACCGTGCTGGACAGCCAAAGCGTTCGCCTGAACTGGCAGGGCGGCGCGGCGGACTATTATAAAGTTTACCGTAAAAGGGAGTCCGGCGACTGGAATGTTGTGGACAGCCTGAACAGCCGTGTCTATGTGGATTCTCCCCTGGGCAGGGACAGCCTGTATGTGTATGCCGTTACCGCCGTCAGTGGGGACTTTACGCTCAGGGAAAGTTTTTTTAGCAACCGGGACTCCGTGCGCCTGCATGAACTTTTGCGTCTGAATACAATCCGTGCCGTGGATGCGCACACCATCCGTCTGGTTTTTGACAAGGAACTGGATACAAGCCGCCGGGGTGCTTTCCGCGCCTTTTTAAATGAAGACAGTGTGGCGGCCAGTTCGGTGCTGCCCGCCGGAACATCCGGCGTTTTGCTGGTCTCTTTTGACCGGGGCTTTGAGGAGGAGACGGAACAGCGCCTGATCCTGAAAAATATTTACAGCGCGGACGGCATGCCTCTCGACAGCCGGGATGCCGAACCTTCTTTTCGTTATATCCCTCCGCAAGGCCGTCCTGTAGTGCGCGGCAGCCTTTTAAAGGGCAATATGCTGGAAATCAGCTTCAGCCTGCCCATGGACCAGGCGCAGCTTGCCGACAGGGAAAATTATGAACTGTTTCCCTCTGGAAAGATTAAAAATATCGCTTTATTGGATAGCATCGGATATTCGGTTCGCTTAACTTTAGATGATCAAACCTTGCTGGGCGCCACCGGCCGGCACAGCTATGTGCGCCTGGGGCCCCTGCAAAGCGTTTCCGGCGAGGTATTGGAGGAAGGTACGGTGGTCAGTCTTTTCCGGCCCGTTGACGATATGCGGGATGTGCGGGTCTATCCGCAACCCGACCGCGCGGAGGAGCCCAATCTTTATTTTGCGCCCCTGCCCGCCGGTAAGGCCACGCTGACGGTGGTAAGCATGAACGGCAGGCGTGTCCGTCGTTTGGAAACCACAACGGAACAGGGTGGTATACGCTGGGACAAGCGTGACCGTAACGGACAAAAAGTGTCGTCCGGTATTTATATTTATATCCTGGAAACGGCCTCCGGCCGGAAGACAGGCAAGCTTGTGATTGTGAGGTAATATGGCAAAGTACAAAAATCCGCTGATTGTGGGTGTTACCGGTGGGCTGGGCAGCGGTCAGTCCACCGTGGCCAGGCTTATGGAAAAGGGCCGGGCCAAGGTAATCAGCGCCGATGAAATGGCCAAGCAGGCCATCGCCCGGAATAAATCCCTGCAAAAGGATCTGATGAAGGTTTTTGGCGATGATATTTTTGAAGACGGCAAACTGAACCGGGCCCTGCTGGCCGAGCGGGCCTTTAAGGATATTACGGAAACGCGCAAGCTGAACCAGGTGGTGCATCCGCGCATGGTGGAAAACATTATCGACGCCATGGAAAAGGCCCGTTTTTCGGGACGCTATCCGCTTATCGTCATCGACGCCGCGCTTATTTATGAAATAAGCATTGAAAGGAATTTCGACGCCATTATTGTGGTTACCGCCACCACCGCCAACCGCGAGAAGCGGGTAAGGGAACGCGACGGCATGACACGCGCCCAGTTCCGGGAACGGGACAGTAAACAGATACCTCTGAAGGAAAAGGCCGCCTGGGCCGATTTTGTGATCGAAAATAACGGTACGCTGGAGGAGCTGGAAGAGAAGGCCCGCCAGGTGTATAAAAAACTTATGGAAATGCAAAAAGTAAAAGAACGCCGCGGCAAGCTGGCTTAGGAGGAATAGTGTTAAGCGAAAAAGAAGCACGGGAACTGGTTGGGGCATACGGCAACCGTGTAAACGAGGGCCGTCCCATAAAAAAAATAATCGACGACGGGGATATTCCCCGGCTAAAGGGATGCACGGTATTGCAGGGTAAGGTGTCCGATTCCGTTTTCGGGCCGGATTTAAAAACTGCCGGGGGCAAGCCGATACGGCTGATGTTCCGCAACAACCGCATCAGCACCCATGATGTTAACAGAGGGGCCATACCCTTTAAAGATCAGGTACTGGCTATCAATCATGACCATATGTTGAAACTGGTGGCGGATGTAACCGGCCATTCGCAGTTTGAGGTAGAGGGGTTGCATCCGGCCTCCACGGTTATTCCGGCCGAAAACCTAAAGCTGATCATGTATGAGAATGTGTTGCGCATGTACATGGCCGAAAGCAGTACCTCCACGTCGCTTTATCAGCACTGGTTGCGCGCCCGCCAAAACGGCCTGGAAACCCTTAAATATGCCGGGCATGTGCTGGAGGTGGATCAACTGGAGGTCAACGGTATGTTGCCCTATCTGCTGGATACCCCGTCCACCAAGGACGAACACGATATGACCGTCGATCCGGCTTATCTGTTTGAGCACAATATATGCACCCGCGATCAGCACATTCAGATTCGCAATGCCTCGCTGATGGCCTTTGGCGTGGTCAGTCAGTATGTGCGGGAAAAGGGCATGGTGCTGGTGGATACCAAAACCGAACACGGGCTGAACAGCGAGGGCCGGATTGTGGTGGCGGATGAAGTGTATACCATGGACTCCTCAAGATTTTGGAAATTGAATGACGACGGCACCATCCTGAAACGGGAAGGCAGGCCGGTCAGTTTTTCCAAGGAGTTTGCCCGGGGCATGGTTACGGAAAAGAATATGCAGTTTAACCGGGAACAGGCCAATGAGATCGCCGTCAGGTATATCATCGGTTTGCAGCATTTAACCGGTAAAGCGTTTGAACCGGATATCCGTTCCCGGGATCAGCGCATAATCGAATCGGTGGAGCTGATTCTGGATAAGCTGTGTTAAGATATCGGCAGAGCGCCGTTTAGTTGAAAATAAACTTATGCACCACGTGGGATGGCAGCGTTTCTTCCAGGCGGGCAAAATTACGCCAGCGGCTTATGTTTTTTTTAATGCACTGTTCCACAGCGCGGTTGCGCAGGGTGGAATCGAGAATGCGCACGCTGGAAGGAATCACAAATCCCCGGGGATCGATTTCAAACTCCACCTTTATGGCGCCCCGGCTGATGGCGCTGTTTCTCAGAGCTTTGTTGAAACAGTTCTGGATAATATTCTGTTTGCCGTAGAGCACGCTAAGTATTTCATTCTGATCGCGATAGCCGTAGCGCTTTTCCGCGCTGGTGAGCATGGCCGGTACATCCAAAACCAGCGAGGCGTCCCGTTTGATTTTATAGTCGTAGGGGTCGCGCAAAAGATCGTCAAGGGAGAGTTCACCGGAACGCACATGTTTTCTCCGGCGCTGCCTTTTTTCAAAATGTCCCCTGGGCACGTAGCTTAGTTCCTCAAAGCCGATGTCTGAAATATCGATTTCCGCTTCATCCAATTCCGGCAGGGTGGCATAGGGCGAGGGTTGTTTGGCCAGTTCCGCCAGCAGACCGCTTTTGGCGATGTCTCTTTTTTTTAGTGCCATATTTTCCCTGGCGCCGGCAGCCAGTTCCGTGCGCGTATCTTCCTTTTGTATTCTTTTTTCCGCTTTGGGCTCCTGTTCCAGAATCAGCGATTGAAAGCGCTGTTGAATCGCCTGCCGCACATGGGGTTGCAGGGCGGGGTAGTTGTAGGTGCCCAGAAAAACGATTACCAGAACGGTTGCAAAAAGCACCGCGCTGAAGATGGCGAGAAAACGTGCTGGCAGGCGGTCGCCCATCCTTTTGGCAAAATAGCGATCAAAATCCGTTTGATACATGGAAGTAACTGTGAATTGGGGTATAAAATGAGTTAGCACCAATAATAGGCAATAAGCGTCTGGTGTGTGTGATGCAGGTCACCATCGGGGCCTGGGGTTGGAATTGTTTGATCGTTTTGTGAACAAAGCCTACATTAATACCTTTCAGCCTTTACATAATACCGGAAATCCATAGGAGGAGATATGCTGAATCATATATGGTTTTGGATGATCATGCTCAGTTTGTTTGTGGCCGCGGGCACGGATATTTATAATGAGATAACGGCCCCGCCCCCCATGGAGACCGCCGGGGAGGAATTATCGTTGAATAAGCGCACCAAGCTGGGGCAGCTTTCGGATGCCGCTCTGGAATCTGCCCAAACCGGCGTGAATATCTCCCTGGGGCTTATCGGTATTATGGCCTTGTGGCTCGGCATTATGAAAGTGGCCGAGGAGGCCGGTTTTATAAAAATTCTGGCCCGCATGGTGGCGCCCATAACGCGTCGCCTGTTTCCTGAAATTCCCGAAGATCATCCTTCCATCGGGGCCATGCTGATGAATATTGCCGCCAATATGCTGGGGCTAAGCAACGCGGCCACGCCGCTGGGGCTTAAGGCCATGGAAGAGCTGCAAAAACTCAATCCCGATAAAGAGACGGCCAGTAATTCCATGATCACCTTTCTGGTGATCAACACCAGCGCCATCACGCTTATTCCGGCCTCGGCCATTGCCATCCGCGCTTCGCTGGGTTCAGTCAACCCGCAGCAAATTATCGTTCCCTCGATCATTGCCGCCACCATGGCCACTATCGTGGGGCTGACCACGGTTAAGCTTATCCAAAAGTTTGAAAAGAGGAAAAAAAGAACGGAAGGGGAGGCCTGATGGAAACGTTGCGATTGATTATCGACTGGGCTTCTGTTTTGGCCATTCCAACCATTATTCTGCTTTTTATCGGTTACGGCGGATATAAAAAGATTCCCGTATATGAGGTTTTTGTGGAAGGGGCCAAGGAAGGTTTTGAAGTGGGCGTTAAAATTATTCCCTATCTGGTGGCCATGCTGATGGCCATTGCCATGTTCCGCGCCAGCGGCATGCTGGATATCCTGACCTGGCTGGCCTCGCCCGTTACCAATCTTATCGGCATGGCGCCGGAGCTTTTGCCCATGGCCCTGATGCGGCCCCTTTCCGGCAGCGGTTCCCTGGGAGTGATGAGCGAGTTGATGAAAACTTTCGGCCCCGATTCGCTGATCGGCTTTACCGCTTCCACCATGTTTGGCAGCACGGAAACCACCTTTTATGTGCTGGCGGTTTACTTTGGTTCCGTGGGTGTGCGCAAAACCCGTTACGCCGCACCTGCCGGATTGCTGGCCGATGCCGCCGGTTTGATTACGGCCGTATTGATTTGCCAGTTGTGGTTTTAATTCTCATCCGTTATGATTACCGAAAAACCGATGAGAGGCCGGGGGGCCTCTCCTTTGGCGGGGTTGTCAAAGTGATGAGGGGTTACGGTCTGTATTTGTTTGTCCTGCTGTTCGGCCTTAGCCCGGCGCCCGCGCAGATACCCGTGCATGAGGAGCCTTTCCATCAGCCGGTTTATCACAACGGTACTATGCGGATTTTGCGGGTGGCCCTGGCCCCGGGAGACACATCGCTTTTTCACCGGCATAGCCATAATATTTTTTATGCCACCCTTAAAGGAACCCGTATGTGGTTGCAAACCGCCAAAGGCGAAAGCCGGGAAGTGACCCTGTCCGACGGCTGGACGGGAGAAAATACAAGCTATGCGCGCCGGCCGTTTGTCCATCGTATCGCCAATGTGGGGCAAGATTCGCTGGTGCTTTTTGCGGTGGAATCTTTACGGCCGCTCCTTTACCCGACGAGGAAAACTCCTGACGGCGATTCCGTTTTTTACACCCGCGGATATCATTTGGCGGCAGGGGAGGAAATAAAGTTAGATATATCCGGGGCCGTGGCGCTGATAGCCCTTAAAGGCCTGGGCGAAATACGAACGAAAGGGCGGGAAGTCCGGTTATTTGGCGGAAAACAACCCTGGTACGTACCGGAAAGCGCGGCCTTTGGCTCCATACGGAACACGGGGAGCGGAAGGTTGTTTTTTGTTAAAATAAGGTTAAGCAAACCTTTGCAATAGTTCGGGCGTTGACGTAAATTAACGGTTCATTTATCATTCAAACCGGAGGAAAAAAATGATGTTAAAAAGCGCTTTATTTACGCTGCTGTCGTTTTCCCTGCTGTTAGCGGGCGAGGCCAAACATTACGGCAAAAAGCTGACCCTGGAAAAGACCACGCCTATCGAAGCCATTGACAAGGCGCCGGAAAGCTTTGTGGGCAAAACCGTGCTTGTGGAAGGCACCGTGGTGGATGTGTGTAAAAAACGCGGCTGCTGGATTAAGGTGGTTGACGATAAGAGCGGCAGTTCCCTGCTGGTAAAGGTAAAAGACGGTGAGATCGTTTTTCCGTTGGAAGCACGGGGCAAGACAGCCCGGGTGGAAGGGGTTTTTCAAAAGTTGGAATCCACCATGGAAGAGACGGTGGAACATGCCAAAAAAGCCTGCAAGCTGGAAGGTAAGGAATTTGATCCGGCCACGGTTACCAAACCGGATGTCAGCTATCGTTTAAAAGCCCTGGGCGCGGTTATTAAATAAATTTTAAGGAGAAGATGGCCGGTTGTCCGCCGGCTTTTTTTTGATATGACCTTCAGAAACCGGCTACGCCAGCTACACAGGGACTTCGGTTATTTCTTTTTTGGCATGAGTGTTATCTTTGCGGTTTCCGGCCTGGCCGTTAACCATATCGACGACTGGAATCCCAACTACAAGCTTACGGTTAAAACGGGTCTTCTTTCTCCGTCGCTTTCCTTTGGGCCGCCCCTGCCTGTGCAAAAAATTGCCAACAGCATAGGTCTGCGGGACACCGTGACCGGTTATGTGCGCAGCGGCATGCACCGTTTTATGATCTTTTTGGGAACAAACAGCCTGGAGATTGACACCCTCGGGCGCAGTTACCGTTACGAACAGGTGGAGGAACGCTGGCTGTTGCATGCCTTTAACCGGTTGCATTTGAATGAGCTGAAAAATGAATGGGTTTTCTTTTCCGATTTTTTTGCCCTCGGCCTCTTTTTTATGGCGGTCAGCGGTTTGTTTTTAAACAAGGGACGCAATGGCTTAAAAGGTCGCGGCGGCTGGCTGGCGCTGGTAGGCGTAATGGTGCCCGTGCTGTTTATAGGTTTGTATCTGATATAGCCGGGTCACCGGCTATCTTCATTCTTATTCGTCCTTTACCTTCCTTGCCTCGGCCCATAAGAGGGGCCATAAGGATAAACGGTCTAATACTTGTCATTTATTCGTTGATGTTTGCCGATAAAGGAAAGTATTTTTCTATCTTTTTAGAATAAAAAAGCCCATCCGGCCGGACAGGCTTTGTCGATTCGTTCATTAAACAATGCCGCTAAACGATCATGCCTGCGCAAACGGTTTCGTTGGTGGCCTCGTCGATCAGAATCAGACTGCCGGTGACCCGGTTTTGGCGGTAACTGTCAAAATAGAGCGGCTTGGTGGTACGTATCGATAGCCGACCGATATCGTTCATACCGATGCTTTTATCCTCATTGTTACGGTCAAGGGTATTGATGTCGATTTTGTACTTCACATCCCTGATCATGCAGCGCACCTCGTTGGATGTGTGCATCAGGGCGTATTTGCCTCCCGGGCGCATCGGCTTGTCGTTCAGCCAGCAGATCATGATGTCGATGTCCTGGCTGATCTCCGGGCGGTTGTTCTCGCGGACGATCATATCGCCGCGGCTGATGTCGATGTCATCTTCCAGGGTGATGGTCACTGATTGCGGAGCATAGGCGATATCGAGCGAATCCTTATAAAAATCGATACTTTTAACATGTGAGGAAAATCCTGACGGCAGCACCACCACGGCATCGCCCTTGCGCAGGGTGCCGCTGGCCAGGCGGCCGGCATAGCCCCGGTAGTCCGGATATTCTGCCGACTGCGGCCGGATGACATATTGCACGGGAAAGCGGGCGTCAATATGATTGTTATCGCTGCCGATATAGACATGCTCCAAAAGATACATCAGCGTGGGGCCCTGGTACCAGTCCATTTTTGTGGAGCGGTTTACCACGTTGTCACCCTTTAACGCACTGATGGGGATAAAATGGATATCCTTAATGGCCAGCTTACCGGCGAAGCCCATAAAAACGGTGCGTATTTCCTCAAACACCTCTTCGCTGTAATCGACCAGGTCCATCTTGTTCACGCAAACCACCACGTGCGGTATTTGCAATAGCGAGGCGATAAAGGCATGGCGCAGAGTTTGTTCAATCACTCCGTGACGGGCGTCGACCAGGATCAGCGCGGCGTTGGCGGTGGAGGCGCCGGTTACCATGTTGCGTGTATACTGCACATGACCCGGCGTGTCGGCAATGATAAATTTACGCTTGGGCGTGGCAAAATAGCGGTAGGCCACATCAATGGTGATGCCCTGTTCGCGCTCGGCGCGCAGGCCGTCGGTCAGCAGGGCCAGGTTCACCTCATCGGCGCCGGAGCGCATGCTGGCTTCCTCTATGGCCTCCATCTGATCCTCGAAAATGGCTTTGCTATCGTAAAGAAGGCGGCCGATCAGGGTACTTTTACCGTCATCCACACTGCCGGCGGTGGTAAAGCGCAGCAGTTCGCTTGTTTCATAGTTTTGCAGGGTTTTGGCATCCATAGTTTAGAAATATCCTTCTTTTTTACGGTCTTCCATTGCCGCTTCGGAACGTTTGTCGTCGGCCCGGCCACCGCGTTCGGTGGTGCGGCTGGCGGCTACTTCGTTAATAATATCTTCCAGGGTGTCAGCCGGGGATTCCACCGCGCCGGTACAGGTCATGTCACCGATGGTACGGAAGCGGATAACGCGCCTTTCCCATTTTTCACCCTCTTTTAGTTGCAGATAGGGGGATTTGGCCAGCCAGACGCCGTCGCGGTTGACCACCTCGCGTTCATGGGTGAAATAGAGCGAGGGCAACTCGATATTTTCCAGGGCGATATATTGCCAGACGTCCAGTTCCGTCCAGTTACTGATGGGGAAGACGCGGAAATGTTCGCCCATGTTTTTACGGCCGTTAAAGATGTTCCACAATTCCGGCCGCTGGTTCTTGGGGTCCCACTGTCCGAATTCATCGCGGTGGGAGAAAAAGCGTTCCTTGGCCCGGGCCTTTTCCTCGTCGCGCCGTCCGCCGCCCATGGCCGCGTCCACCTTCAGCTCTTCCAGCGCATCCAGCAGGGTAACGGTTTGAGCGCGGTTGCGGCTGGCATTGGGCCCTTTTTCCTCGGCCACCTTGCCGGCCTTGATGGAGTCTTCCACATAGCGTACTTCCAGCCGGGTGCCGGTCTTTTTCATCAGGGCGTCGCGGAAATCCAGCGTTTCCTTAAAGTTGTGTCCCGTATCGATATGCAACAGGGGAAAGGGCAGACGTGCCGGATGAAAAGCCTTTAAGGCCAGGTGAAACATGATGATGGAGTCCTTCCCGCCGGAAAAGAGCATGACGGGCCTTTCAAACTGGGCGGCCACTTCGCGGATCACATAGATGGACTCCGCTTCCAACTCGCGCAGGTGGTTAAGTCTAAAATTCTTCATTCAGTTTTTCTTCCTGATTAAGGGTAACACAAAGTTTACAAGTTTTTCAACGGAATCCTCAATGGTGTTCCGTGAGGTATCAATTTCCAGATCGGGATGTTCCGGGGCCTCAAAGGGTTGGTGTATGCCGGTGAAGTTGGGAATTTCCCCGGAGCGGGCCTTTTTATAAAGCCCTTTCACATCGCGCTGTTCGCACACCTCCAGGGAGGCGTTGATATAAATTTCCACAAAATCCCCGCCGATGATCTGCCGCGCCTGTTGCCGTATGGCCCGGGTGGGGCTGACAAAACTGTTGATGGTGATAATGCCGCAATTGACAAACAGTTTGGATACCTCGGCGATACGGCGGATGTTTTCCATGCGATCCTCTTCGCTGAAGCCCAGATTGCTGTTAATACCGCTGCGGATATTGTCACCATCCAGAATCTGTGTCAGATAACCTTTTTGGTAAAGGGCTTTTTCCAGCCCGATGGCCAGGGTGGACTTTCCCGACCCGGACAGGCCGGTCATCCAGAATACCCGCGCTTCCTGCCCCAGCAGGGCGGCCTTCTCGGCCCGGCCCAGCATGCGCTCAAAGACGGGATGTATATTTTGCGTTTGTTTGTTCATGAATGATTCCGCTAAGAAAGCCATTATCGAAGAATCCCGCGCGGATATGAATGCGCGATTGTTTTTTATGCTCTATTTTACGGTTTTTCCCTGTTTATTGAAAGAGAGATAATTTAGAAAGCGGGCATTAAGGCTAAGTGACCCATATCAAGGTTAACGGAAGATTGGATGGTGAAGCGGGAAGATATTAATGAATAACTGGAAGACCATTTGAAATAGCCCGGTGAACTGCCGGGCTGAATATTGTTTAGAAACCGTTTAGTTGCGGAAAAAGTGGAAAACCTGAATTAGATATCTTCCAATAGCGTTTCCAACTCTACTTCCCGCGAGTCAACCGAAACATCCGAGAGTTTAAATTTATTAATCATTTGTTTTAGATTTGATGCCTGACCCGATAACTCTTCGGCAATGGAGGCGCACTCTTCCGCCGTGGCGGTATTGGTTTGGGTTACCTGGTCGATTTGATTAAGCGCCTCGCTTATTTGTTCGGTTCCTTTTACCTGCTCATCCGAGGCGTTGGAAATTTCTTCTATCAGGACATTAACTTCCTTTATTCCTTTTATAATTTCCTCCAGGGAATCGTAGGTGGTATTTGCAATTTCATTGCCTTTATTAACACTTTGAACCGATCCTTCTATAAGCTCTGTGGTCTCTTTAGCGGCTTTGGCGCTGCGCTGTGCCAGGTTGCGTACTTCCTCTGCCACCACGGCAAACCCTTTGCCATGAACGCCTGCGCGGGCGGCTTCCACGGCGGCATTCAAGGCTAATAAATTAGTCTGGAAGGCAATTTCATCGATAACTTTTATTATTTTTGAAATATGAGTAGATGACTTGTTTATGTCTTGCATGGAACTTAACATCTCTTGCATCTTTTTATTCCCGGATTCCGCTGTCTTTTCAACCCTGGCGGATAAGTTCTTGGCTTTATAGGCGTTCTGCGCGTTTTGGGAAGATTGCGAAGAAATTTCGGTCATGGACGCCGACGTCTCCTGTAGGGAACTCGCCTGTTCCGTCGCACCCTGTGAAAGTGACTGACTTGAGGCGGAAACCTGATCGGACCCATTCGTGACCTGTTCCACGGCACTTGAAACTTGTGAAAGTGTTTGATCCAAAGCGCTGATTGTTCTGTTGAAAGAGTCTTGTAAAACTTTAAAATCACCTTTATAGTCGCCCTCCATTTGCCTGGTAAGGTCTCCATCGGCAACGGAGCCAAAAACATCGAGCAGGTTGTGGATGGGATCAATTACGGCGTCTAGTGTGGAATTAAAACCTGAAATGATCTTTTTATAGTCGCCATTGAATTTATTCGCGTTACCCCGAATGCCCAAGTTCCCCATCGCGGCTTCTCTGGAAATATGAAGCCCCTCGTCTATCAGGGATTTAATATTTTTTTGAATATTTGAGACCGCTTCGGAAAGTTTCCGCTGCTCACCAGGGAGGGGGCGCATGGATTTCTCAAGGTTGCCTTCGGCATATTCCCTGATAATCTCTATACCTTGTAATACGGGTTGTATTACCGAATCCAGAGCCTCATTAATACCCTTTAATAGCTCCGCATAGGATCCTTTGAGCTTGTCTACAGTGCATCGGGCGTTAAGCTGTCCGTTCTTTTGGCTAAGGATGGTTTCGTGCAGCATTTCCTGAAGATGTTTTAAGCTAAATATCATGGTTTCCATGGAATGGGACAATTCATCGTCCTTTGAGGCGGGCTTAACATCTACTTCCAGGTTCCCGGCGGCAATCTCCCGGGCAATATGAATTTTTGTTTTTTGGGAGTCGACAATTCTCACAAAAGAACGACTTAGCTCTCCCAACTCATCATTACTGTCACAATTAAGCTCGATATCAATACGTCCCAGGGCTAAATCTTCGGCGGCAACGGTAACCTCCTTCAACGAACGTGTAATTTCTCTTGAAATTAACAGACCTAACAAAAGAGCCATTCCCAGGGAAACTACCGCAAGTATAACGGACAGGTAAAGTGAGCTGTCGGATGCTTCTCTTACGGCAGCGGCGGTCCTCTGCAAATCAAAGGAAAGCTTATCTTCTATTTCCTTTAACAGATTTATCTTACCTGTAATGGAAGAAAACCATTCTCCCGGAGCGACATTAAAGTTACCTGTATCGGCCTTATCCATGGCCTGTTTACGGAAATTTATAACCTCCTGGACAGAGGGATTGTCCATTTTCAAATTAAAAAAATTTCTTTGATCCACGTCGGCGATGGACTTGAAAACATTAAAATAAGTATCTTGTAGGGAAACCAGTGATATGAATTTTTGGTAGCTGTCATCGAAAAAGTAATCTTTTGAAAATACACGGCTCAAAAGTGCTCGCTCAAGTCCGGCCCGTTCCTTTCCTTGTAAAAAATTAATATAGGCGGTAGCTAAACGGGTTACCCGTGAACTGGAACCAACACGGGCCACTTCGTTTATTATAGTTAGAATATTTGAATTGATTTGAGTATAAAACGCAGTCGATTCATCACCGGAAATTGAAAGGTCCTGAACCTGCAACCGGTAGTCTTTTATCCCGTTGAGCTTTATAGTCAGCCGGGATAGTTCATGTGTGAAAAAGGAAATGGTGTTCTCCGAAAGAAAATTTTTAAGTTCCGCGTATCTGTTGTCTGTTTCCCGGTATTGTTTTTGTAATTCAGAGGAAAAGCTTTTACCTTCATTAGCCAAGAACACACCTGTTGCACCACGCTCTTTTTGAAGTTCATGAACCAGAGCACTCATTTTAACCGATAAACGTGTTATTTCATACAAATCATCCATTTTGCTTGAAAGACTTGATTTTTGCGCCACCGAACTTATGGAGAAAAAGAGTAGTCCTAAAATGGGAATGGTTAGCATTAAAAGTAATTTGGAACGTATCCTTAGATTCCTTAATCCACGCATAATAAAATCCTTTTTATTATTTTAGTTTTTCTCAAGGTTTAATCTTTTAAATCTGTTAGACAATGACAAATCTGTGTCGAATTCCTTTGAATAAAGTCGGTTAAAACATTGTTCGCTTATGTGAGATGTTTTTTTTACGGCATAGGTAAAGTTAGCGGTAATTCTCTCAATACGTAGCAACAGGTCGGTTACATCTTTTATCTCCCTGGAATTTATTTCATCCAGGTCGAGGCGTATTTCCTCGGTCAGCTTGCTTATATCCATGCCGAAAGAAAGAACAAAAGACATTTTTGACCCATGAGTACCACCAATATCTCCTTCTAAAAGATTGCGCGAGGTTTCGCAGTATTCATATATTAAACGGGCGTATTCAAGAAAAGAAGCGGATGCCATATTCAGGCTGGCGAGATATTCATTAATTTTTAAAACTCTTTTCATCAACACAGGGGTCAGGGCCTGACGCACCTTATGGTTGGTAAGCGTATTTTGTACCAACTGAATAAATTGTTCAATAAGTTCCCTAAAGTTAGCGCTGTGCCTCTTTATCTCAGAATATTGGTCCGGCATGTTCCCCCCGCCGTTTATATTTTTTATTTATCTTTATCTATGATTATTTTTCTTTTCCTTAATTATATCAGAATAATTCAATTAGTCTTTTGTTTTTCGCTTTCCTATTATCTAAGGATAGAAACCATTCTTTAGTCATCCCTGGGATTAAGGGTTGAATTACACCCCTTATTATTATATGGGGGATTCCCTTAAAATATATGGCGTGCCATAGTACTTGACGTATGTAAAATATATCTATTGTGAAATGCTTTTTTTGGAGAATTTTAAATTAAATGTATTTTAGCCGGGAGCATGTTTTGTTTAGCCTGTGTCCTTATTTTATTTAGTTAAAGCTATGTTTTTCTGCATAAAAGAGGAGGAGATAAAACCCATTATTTACTAAGGATGTCATGGCAAGCTTTGTTTAAACCTGCAAAGTTTGGCGGAACCTAATTCCAAAAGATAAACATTGAAAAAAAAGCATTTTATCAGGGCTGAATATCATAGCGCTATGCATTTCCTCGGTTTATACTAATTTTCTGCTATTATAATGAAAATCTGTCGTCATTGTTCAGCCTGGGCAGGGTCCAAAGAACTGCTTTCTGTACAAGTTCCGTTGCACTATTCAGGTTGAGCTTCTTTTTAATATGTTCCTTATGGGTTTCTATGGTCTTTATACCCAGGTTTAGCTTTTCCGCTATTTTTTTTGTACCCATTCCCTTTCCGGTTAGCTCGAAAATTATCCATTCCCGATCGCTTAGCTTTTGTATGGGAGAAACATGGCTGGATTTTAATCCTTGCGTCATTCTTCGCAAGATCATAGACTGGCACTTTTCACTTAGGTAGATATTTCCGTCTAGTACCTTATGGATGGCTTCAATTATTTTGTCAGTTTCATTATGCTTCATGATATATCCATGGGCGCCGGCATTAAGGCATCTTTCAGCGAACAAAGTTTCGTCATGCATCGAGAATATAAGAATATACAGATCCGGGAAACGTTTACTGACGATTTTTGTTAATTCTATACCATCAACACCGTTCAGCGAGATATCAAGTATCATAAGGTCCGGCTTGTGTTTTTCGATTTTTTCCAGGGCTTCGGAGGCTTTTCCCGCGTCACAGCATACTAATAGATCCGGCTCGCTGTTAATCAAACGGATCAGTCCCTCGCGGACGATCCGATGATCATCAACAATCAGGATGGTTTTTCGTGCAAAGTCATCCGTCATGGTTCATTCCTTTCTTCCTTAAGTAAAACTTAACAATGGTTCCACCGTTTTTACCGTTTTGAATTGATAAGCGGGCATTAATCATTTTAGCCCTGTTTTGCATAATAAAAAGGCCGAGTCCTTCACTTTGTCTCTGCGTGGCATCCAGGCCAAGGCCATCGTCCGAAATGGAAAAAATAAGCTGGTTGTTATTGTCCATGCATGTTATTTTGATTTCTTTCGCATGGGCATGTTTAACGGCGTTGGCAACAGCTTCCTTTATAATACGATATATATGAATCTCATCGGATTTTTTTATTCCGGAAAGAGGCTCACATTCTAGTTGACAATGAATATTATGCAGGTTTTCCGTATTGGTTGCAAGCTCCAAGAGTACGGTCTCAAGGCCGGAAATTTCAAGCCGGGCTGGGTATAATCCCCGAGAAAGGCTTTTTATCTTTTCACGAGTGCCGTTTGCGATGTCTATTATGTTTTGCAAATCATCAAGGATGTCTCTCCGGTCCTCCGGGATTTTTTTTTCCAATGCTTTTGTCAGTAAAGCTATTCCGGTCAGATCCTGCCCGATTCCGTCATGAAGTTCCCGACCCAGCCGGCGTTGCTCTTCTTCGCTTATGGTAATAGCGCGTTGTTCCGCCTTATGCCGTTCGGTTGTATTCCGTGAAATTGTTCGCAGGGAATCTATTTTGTTATTCTTGAATTGAGGAGTAATAATAACTTCCACGTATACGTTTCTCCCATTTTGGGTCCGAAGACACGTCTCGAATATTTCCCTGTGGTTGTTGTGACAGACATTTCTTAAATATTCACGGGTGCGATCAACATAGTCAGGATGTACGATGTCTAGATAGGAGCGTCCTAAATAATCTTCTCGTTCATAGCCCAGAGTATTTAGCTCGGAGGAATTCGCATCCAGTATTGTTCCGTTTGTGTTCATGATGTTAATCATATCATGGGCATTGCTAAAGAGGCTGAAATACTTTTCCCTGCTTTCCCTAAGTGATTCCATCGCCCTTTTTAATGTCGACGTACGCTCCTCTATGCGTTTTTCCAACTGAGTTCCGCTGTTGCGTAGTTCCAGTTCCATTAACTTGTATTTGGTTATATCCCGCGAGAGGATAAGTACTTTTTTTGTGTCAAAGTAGGCCATATGCGCCCAGTAATATCGTTTATGGCCATTTAGTATAAGGGTATACTCAATATTTTCCCGGTCCCTATTTTTCAAAACCTTTTTTATGGCGGTCATGGCAGGCTGGGCAATCTTTTCGGGTAAAATACTAGTTAATGGCTTCCCCAGAAACTCCTCCGGTTTTGCATAGAGCTCACTTATTCCGTTTCCATGATAGTCAAGGAATCTTCCCTGATGATCCACCAGAAAGATTAAATCGGGGATTATGCTTAGCAAGGCCTCTTTTTTTCGCTCGCTATCGGATAAGGCAAGCTCATCTTTTCTTTTACTGATTATTGCCGTTATGCCCCGTGCAATCCATTTCAGCCGTCGCACTTCTTCAGATGAAAAAGGAAAATCTCTGTGAACGTCATACAGTCCTGCTTTTACATTTTCATAGACAAGTGGAAAACTGGCGGTCGTCCTTATTTTATGCATGTTTGCAATTTGTGGGATCAGGCCTTTTAAAAACTGGAACTTGGCTGTTCCGGTCGGCGCAATGCTTGGGATAAACTCCTCCATCAATCGATAGATGGTACTTAATTCGGTGGTGACATGTACCCGTCCATTCCGGAAAATTTTTGTATATAAATTATCCGGCATAAGGGGGACATGGATATTTTTCAACTTAAACCCGATTAAATCCTCAATTTTCTTTCGGGCATATTTTGAAAGATTGAGATTTTTTAAGAGCAAACTTTCCGTGGCTTCATCATATAAATATATTTGGCTGGCAGTGCACTTAAATAGTTTTTTTAACCGCTTCTGACAAAAATTCTGAATTTGATCTATGCTATCACCCCGAATAAGCGCGAGGCTAAGACTATGCAGAAAATTTAGGTCTTCCTGTTGGTATTTTAAAAGCTCATTTTGTTTTATTTTCTCCAGAAAGATGGCTATCTGTTTGGAAAAACGTTCGAGCCGTTCGATTTCTTCCATCGAGTAAAGTTTATCTTTTTTAAAGAAAACGATCATACCGATTGTTTTTCCGTTGGCAATAAGAGGAATGATGCCGTAAAACTTTATCCCAAGTATTTTTATAACGGTGCTGATATATTTTTCCTGATCTTTGTTGGTCTTAAATTCTCCCAGAATTTTTTCTATTTCATGCCGGTCTGATGTGAAATGGCCCTTGCCGGATGCCAAGATTCCCCCAAACAGGCTGTTCTCATCCAAAGTTGGCGTGATTTCCGATATTTTCACACCTGTTAACTTTTCTATTTTATTTTGGATATTTTGAGTTAAACTGATGTGCTCTCTCTTAAGTCGCTTAAATTCATGATCGTAAGAGTATAGTGAGAGGTGACCTTTTCCAAATAACTTTCTAAAGGTGGTGTATGCAAGTTTTAAAAAATCTTTCGAGGGTATACCCTTAAGATAGGCTTTATTGATCTCGTCCATGTACCTAAGCTCATCGATTTGGTACCTGAATTTTCTTGCCATCCATTCCCGTAACTCTATTTCATTTGTAAACTGTTCATTACATAGTGTACAGTTTACTAGAAAAGCCTTATATATTATGGGGATAAGATTAACCCGATTTACAGGCTCCCGGAGGTGGATAATGTGACCCCGGTCGCTGTCGACAACTGTATTTTCACAAATCCAAACAATTAATTTTGGCACCCTCGCAAGTTTATCTATTTGCCTTATCAGTTTTAAACCTGCGCTCTCCGTGAGGTTAAGGTTGATAAATATTATATTAAAATGGGACTTCTTAACCTGGCTTAGGGCTTCCTTTTCTGTTCTGCACAAGATAACTTTTCCGCTATCTTGTCCGGTTATCATTAACAGTTGTTCCCGAACGGACGGATTTTCCTCAACGATTAATATTTTTATCTGGCTTATAACTACAGGTAGCCCCATATACCTCCTCTCCTGGATTTGAACATGTATACATGTCTCCATTAAAATTAAAAATATGGGTCTATGAAGGGCGGAATATTATTCGTAGCTATTATAAGTATACATAAGATAATTAAGAAATATTTTTGGGAATTAGCAAGGAATTTTACAATTTATGACATGTGCACATTGTAGTATCAGGAAAAAACATGGCTTCGGAAAACGATAAATCCCCGGGAAAAGGAAATTCAGGCGCGGCAAAAAATTTTTATGAAGACCTGATAGAGCTCTCACCCATGGGCTTTCTTATACTGGATGAACATGGCATTATCGTCGAAACCAATCCGGCATACTACACAATTACCGGATACCGTAGCGAAGAGCTGATCGGCCGTCACATATCCATAATTTCCTCAAAACATAACAGTACTGCCTCCATAGAAAAGAATATCCGTGACATATTATCCGGCAGGCAACTGTCGCATGTGGTAATCAGCCGCCGTAAGGATGGCAGTCTGGCCCATGTAAGGTTGAGTGAAAAAAGGATAACCCTCCCGGACGGGCGTCCGGGGGTTATGAGCGTGGCCGAGGATATCAGCGGTCAGCGCGAGGCTGAAATGCGCCTGCTGGCCAGCGAGGAGCGCTTCCGCAAGATATTTATCGATAACGAGGCACCCATGCTGATTATCAACCCCGGAGATCAGCAGATTCTGGACGCCAATCCCGCCGCCAGCCGTTTTTATGGCTATTCCCGTAAAGAGCTTTCCGCCATGAATATGGGGCAGATAAATCTGCTGGGGAAAAAAGAACGGGAACACCTGATGAACCGGGCGGTGAAGCGGCCTAAAAACTATTTTCAGTTTAGGCACCGCCTGGCTTCGGGCGAAGTACGGGATGTGGAGGTTTACGCCTCGCCCATAGAGGTTGCCGGCGAGCACTTCATGTTTATTATCGTCCATGATATCAGCGAGCGGCGCCAGGCGGCCCGTTTGCTGGATTTGAGGATGAAACAACTGGAAATATTACTAAAACTTTCCGGCTCCATTAACCAGGCGGATTCTCCCGAGGCCATTTTTACCTTTGCCCTGAATGCCCTGAAGGACGGGCTGGGAGTAGAGCGGGCATCCATTTTGTTGATGGATGAGAACCGTGAGATGCAGTTTGTGGATTGGGTGGGGCTCTCCGAAGAATACCGGACGGCGGTACAGGGCCATTCTCCCTGGAAACCCGCTTCACGCAATCCAAAGCCGCTGTATATCACCGATTTGGAAAAAGATGCGGAGACAAAGGAATATCTGAGTGTCTTTAAAAAGGAATCCATCCGTTCTATTGCCTTTATTCCGCTTACGCACCGCGGGCGGCTTATCGGAAAATTTATGCTTTATTATAACACGCGGCACCATTTTAGCGATTTCGAAAAAACCTTTACCCAGACCCTGGCCAACCAATTGGCTATTTCCGTGATCCGAAAAAGGGATGAGGAGGAACTCAGGGCCAGTGAACAGATGTATCGCTCGATTATTCAGGCCTCGCCCGACGCGATTATGTCCCTGGATATGAAGGGGAATATCTGTTTTGCCAATGCAAAGGCGGCCGCCCTTTACGGTTATAAAAACTCCAAGTCGCTTATCGGCCGTTCCGGATTTGATTTTGTGCAGAAAAAATATCGCAAGGATGCCGAAAAAATGATCGCTTCGGCCATCAGGGAGGGGGAATTCCACGGCATCGTTTTTGCCCAAACACGTAAGGGAAAGCCCCGTACGCTGGAAATAAACGCTATTCTGATGAAGGATGGGGAGGGCCGGCCGTTTCAGTTTTTAAGCATTAGCCGCGATATTAGCGAAAGGCTGCAAGCCCAGGAAAAGCTGGCGGAGAGCGAACGTCTTTTCCGCAAGGTGGTGGAGGAAGCGCAGGACGGCATGGCCATGGCCGATGTTAACGGCAGGTATTTGCTGGTTAACCACGCCATGGAGAAAATGACCGGTTACAGTCATGAAGAATTACTGAATATGAATGTCTCTGATCTGTTGGCCCCCGATGAAGAGGTCCGGCTGTTTCCCAAAATCGCCGCCGGGGACAAGGGACGCCGGGTCGCGGTGTTGAAGCGTAAAGACGGTTCCCGGTTCCATGCCGAGGTATCGGGTTACCCGATAGAGATAGGCGGCACTTCCTTTGTTATGGGGCAGGTGAGGGATATCAGCGCCCTGATCCGGGCCGAGGAGGAACGACGCAATCTGGAACTGCAAATCCAACATGCTCAAAAAATGGAAAGTCTGGGTGTGCTGGCCGGAGGTATTGCCCACGATTTCAATAATCTGCTGACCGGCATTCTCGGCAATATAGGTCTTACGGAGATGCAACTGACCCCGGCCCATCCCGCGTTGCAAAACATAAAAAGTATGGAATCCTCCGCCATGCGCGCCGCCGATCTTTGCCGGCAGTTATTGGCCTATTCCGGCAAGGGACGTTTTACCATCATGTCCATCAATCTCAATGAAGTCGTGGAAGAGATCGGCGCTCTGCTGGAAACGTCGATCTCCAGAAAAGTGCTTTTAAAATATAATCTGGAGGAGAATCTGCCAGCGGTGGAAGTGGATACGGCGCAGATTCAGCAGGTTATCATGAATCTGATCATCAATGCCTCCGACGCCATCGGTAAAAAGAGCGGCATTGTGGCCATAACCACGGGCGTTATGCAGTGTGACGGCAATTATCTGACGGAAACCTATCTGGATGACAGGCTCAAACCCGGCCCCTATGTTTTTCTGGAGGTTTCGGATACCGGCACGGGTATGAGCGAGGAGACACGGCAAAAGATATTCGATCCTTTCTTTAGCACAAAGTTTACGGGCCGGGGCCTGGGTCTGGCGGCCGTGCTGGGTATCATTCGCGGGCACAGGGGGGCCATAAAGGTCTACAGCGAGCCTGGGAAAGGTTCAACATTTAAAGTGCTGCTACCGGTGACGGATAAGGCCATGGAAAGCCTGGTTAAGCCGGAAAAGGCCATGGACAACTGGCGTGGCAAGGGCGGCGTGCTGATTGTGGATGATGAGGAAACCATCCGTATCCTGGCGGCGGAAACCTTAAAAAGAACCGGCATGACGCCCTATATGGCCGTTGACGGACGTCAGGCCCTGGACATCTTTCGCGCGCATCAGCAGGAGATCAAAGTTGTTCTGCTGGATATGACCATGCCGCGTATGGATGGCATCGAGACCTTCCGTGAGTTGCGGCGCATTAAACCTTCGGTTAAGGTGATCCTTTCCAGCGGCTATAACGAACAGGATGCCACCAACAGTTTTGTGGGTAAAGGGTTGGCCGGTTTTTTGCAAAAACCTTATAAGGCGGCCCGTCTGATCGAGATGGTGCGGAAAGTGTTGAAATAAATTAGGATGGTTTGTCGTTTAGGTTTTTCATGAGTGGATTAGAATTAAGGCCGCGTTTTAAGTGGTATGTGGATACATCACAGGATGTTTTGAACAGGCGTTTTTCTCAATTTTTACAAAATAATAAAAACGGATGCGGCGGGCAGATGGTGGGCAATCATTTGCAAATGTGCGTTCCCCGGGAAGAACAGCACTATTGGTCGCCGCAACTCTCCCTGGAAATTCTGGACGACGGCGGTGGCAGTGTTATTAAGGGGCACTTTGGTCCGCGTCCCGCCGTATGGACTATGTTTATGTTTTTTTACATGGGGATAGGTTTTATCGGTTTGATCGGTCTTTTTTGGGGAATGTCCCAATGGACTCTGAAACAGCCGGCCTGGGCCTTGTGGATTGTGCCCGCCGCTCTTTTGCTCGAGGCTGTTTTTTACTTTATTGCCCAGGCAGGCAAAAGGCTGGCCCATGATCAAATGGTTCAGCTCCAGAAGCAACTGGTGGGCATTTTAGGTCAGGAACCCCGCAAACAACGGGAGAAGGAATAAAAAATATGATGCGTTTTGTTTTGTTTACAATGCTTTTGCTGATGCTGGCCGCCTGCGGCCCGGAGCAATTTAATGAGAAACAATACCGGGAGGAAGTGGAGTCCTGGCACCGGAAACGCATTGAAAACCTGAAAAAGGCCGACGGCTGGCTTACCCTGGAAGGTCTGTTTTGGCTGGAATCGGGGGAGAACTCCTTTGGCGCGGCTGCCGGAAACGCTCTGGTTTTTCCGGAGGGCATGCCCGACCGTATGGGACGCTTTGTTTTAAACGATACGGTTGTTACTGTCCATATTGAGCACGGCGTGGAGGTGACGTCCGCGGACACCCTGCTACGGGAGGGAGAGTTGCGGGCGGATGTGACGGGCGAACCGACCATCCTGAAATGGAAAAGCTACTCCTGGTATGTTATCAAACGACAGGAGAAATACGGTATCCGCCTTAAAAACAGCGCCAGTCCCGTTTTGGCCGGTTTTACGGGCATAGAGCGCTTTCCGGTGGATATAAAGTGGCGCGTGCCGGCGCGTCTTGTGCCCCATGAGGATAAAACAACCATACCCGTTCCCAATGTTTTAGGGCAGATTGTTAATGAACCGAGTCCGGGCAGTTTGCTCTTTACGATCGAAGGCCGCGAGTACCGCCTGGACCCCGTGGCTACCGCCGGGGATGAGGAGTATTTTATTGTTTTCGCGGACGCCAGCAATGGCGAAACGACCTATGGCGCCGGCCGCTTCTTAACCGTGCCCCGGGTGAATGAAGAAGGAGTGACCTGGATTGATTTTAACCGGGCCTATAATCCGCCTTGTGTGTTTACCCCTTATGCCACCTGTCCCCTGCCTCCCGCGCAAAACAGGCTGGATATCTCCGTTACCGCCGGTGAAAAAGTGTGGGGGCATCACGAGTAAGCAAAACGGCCCGCCCTATGCCGGGGCGGTCAGCCTGCTTTTTGTCCGGAGGGCGGGTGTGGATATCCGCCGGGCAGTAAAAGTGTAAATATTTGACCGAAATCAGCCCAACGATTTTTTCTTTTGGCGATCCCTTCCTAAATTTACCGCGCAAAAATTATTTGAGGAAATTGAAATGAATGACCCGCGATATGATAAACTGGCCCAAGTTCTGGTTCATCACTCTACCCGTATACAACCGGGTGAGTTTGCCCTGATAGAAGCGATTGACATCCCTGACGCCATGGTGGTTGCCCTGATCCGCGCCATACGCCATGCAGGCGGGCGTCCCCTGGTGAGCGTAAAGCATAACAGTGTACAGCGTGAATTGTTGAGGGAGACGGATGAAGAGAACGTCCGTATGATTGGGGAGGTGGAGTCTTACCGCATGGATAGGGTGCAGGCCTATTTTGGGATGCGCGGCAGTAACAATATTGCCGAGCTTTCGGATGTGCCTGCCGAAAAGATGAAGCTATATGAGGAGCATTGGCTGAAACCCGTTCACTTTAAGATACGCGTTCCTAAAACAAAATGGGTGGTGTTGCGCTGGCCCACGCCCTCCATGGCCCAACAGGCGCGCCGCAGCACGGAAGCCTTCGAGCGCTTCTATTTTGACGTGTGTACCATGGATTACGACAGGATGGTTGCTCCGGCCGCCGCCCTGAAAAAACGCATGGAAGCGACGGATCGCGTTCATATTAAAGGCCCGGGTACCGATCTGACCTTTAGCATAAAAGGGATTCCGGCCATCCCCTGTACCGGCGAATTCAATATTCCCGATGGCGAGGTATTCACGGCGCCGGTGAAAAATTCCATAAACGGCGTGTTGCAATACAATGCCGACACCATCTATCAGGGAACGGTGTTCAGTGACATCCGTCTGGAATTTAAGGATGGCAGGGTGGTGAAGGCCACGGCCAACAACAGCGAGCGCCTGAATGAAATTCTGGATACCGATGAAGGGGCCCGTTATGTGGGGGAATTTGCCATCGGTTTTAATCCCTGGGTACGCGAACCCATGCTTGATATTCTGTTTGATGAAAAGATTGAGGGCTCCTTCCACTTTACGCCCGGACAGGCCTACGAAGATGCCGATAACGGCAACCGTTCCAATATCCATTGGGACATGGTGTGTATACAGCGCCCTGAATACGGCGGTGGGGAAATCTGGTTTGATGATACGCTGATCCGCAAGGACGGGTTGTTTGTTACGGAAGACCTGTTGGGGCTGAACCCGGAAAACCTCAAATAAGAAAACGGCTCCTTTTCTCATATGCATCCCCGGAGCCCTTTTCCGGGGATTTTATTTATATTATCCTGTTTTCCGTATTTTACCATTTGTGACTATTGTCATTGTTACTTTGCCCCCGGACAAGGGATATTTCAGTTTATTTTAATCATTTAGGCGTACCGGGGAGTATTTATGAAAAATAAGAGCGTTATCCGTATGTTTCTACATGGAATGCTCGTATTATTTATCGTACAGGGATTTGTAAAACCAACGCAATTAAACGCGGCTACTTCCGTTTGGGTTGCCACCGATGGGAACGACGCCTCCGGCGATGGCAGTGTGTCCCGTCCCTTTGCCACCATTGGCTATGCGCTTACCAGGGTCGCCGCGGGTGATACCCTTCAGATAAAGGGGGGAACCTACAATGAGTCGCTGTCTATCGCAAATAAGGAAGACTTTATTTTTCGCGGGGCCGACGCGGCGGATACCGTATATGTTGTCGGAATCCAGAGCGGCCCGGTAATCTCCTACGATCCGGGCGTTCAAAACGGTACCCGGGCCATGCGCTTCGAAAATCTGGTCATCTCCCATGCGGACACCTCCTTATCGGGCAGCGGCATGGAAATATTGGGTGGCACGCCCGTGATAAGCGGCGTAGTTTTTCGTAATAATAAGGCCGGCGGCGGCCGGGGTGCGGGGCTCTCCCTATTAAACGCCACAAGCACCCGTCCGCTTATAGAATACTGTACCTTTAATGACAACTACGCGTCAAGAGGAGCCGCGCTTTATACCGAGGGACCGGTGGAGTTACGTTATAACCGTTTTTTCCGCAACAAGGCTGCCTCCGGTTCGGGCGGTGCTGTTTACTTTAACAAGGCCTCGGCCCTGCGGGTATACAATAACCGTTTTTTTGAAAACGCGGCCGATAGCGGAGGCGCGGTTTATGTTTCGGCAAAATCCACGTTAAACCTGACGCAAAACTTCTTTAGCGCCAACTTCTTTACGGGCAACAGCGCGGCCATGGCGGGCGGTGCTTTTTACCAGACGGGAACGGATGTAATATCCTCGGTGGTGGAAAATAACACTTTTGCCGAAAATCAAAGTGATCAGTCCGGCGGGGCCCTGTATATTAAGGCCGTCTCGGGTATCCTGTTGCGTGAAAACGTTATTGTGGTGAACAAGGCCCTGGGCGACGGCGGCGCCATCTATTTAAAGAATATCACGTCGGCAACGGTCAGCCTGTGGTCCAATTCCGTTTCGGGGAACCAAAGCCAGGGACAGGGCGGGGCGATATACGTCGACAATGTCAGCCAGCTTTCCATAGGCGACGCCTTTTCCCAGCGTAACAACTTTTTTTACAACCGCAATGCCTCGCAGATCAATAATATCACCTCCAAAAGCAGTATTGCCAATCTCAGTCTGGCCCATAATTATTGGGGTACCAATGATCAATCCTCTATCATAAGCACGCTGGATATACCGCAGATCAACACCAGCTGGAGTACTTACGACAACACGCCGGCGGATACACGCATTAAGCTGGTGGGGGTGTTGCCCAAAATCTGGTTTGCCGACGGCTCGCTTGACTACAGCCTGGCGGGAACGGGCGTGGGGCTGACGCCCATGGCCGACAGCATGGTTATTGTGCGCACCATGCCGGATACCATGCTCTCCCTGGACGGGGCGGATGTTTCCCTGCCCAAAAACTACAAGTTTAACTGGCAAAGTACCATCCTGCCTCAGGCGGCGGGTAAGCTTACTTTTCTGCTGGACAGTTCGGAACTGAACTATCTGGGTAATCCCCTGCCCAATACCATTAAGGCCTACTATGAGGCCGGTGGAAGCTGGCAGACCATGCCCACCGCCACGGAAAACGGCGGACGCCGGATTCAGGTCGACTATGCCGATCCGTCCCGGCTCTCCTTCGGCATCGGTGTAAAGGCCAGCGGGTTAGACTCCGTGCTTTATGTATTACCCCGCCCCTACCGCACGGATGTGGACGCCGCAGGTGATATCTCCATTGTCTTTCAAAAGGATATGAATCCGGCAACTTTGAACAACAACACCATTTTTATTTATGGCGCCGCCTCGGGCCGACATGCCGCCCGCTTTGCCTATGACGCCGCGGAACGGCGGCTGCTTATCGAGATGGATAAGCCTTTCATGGCCGGGGAAGAGGTGACCGTGGTGCTGTCCGACCGTATAGAGCAGAGCAACGGAGAACGCTTTGTGGGTTATAGCTGGCAATATACCGTATCCGCGTTGCGCGGATCGGCCTCGCTTATACCCCGGACGGTTAATCAAACGGGCGTCTATGGCTCTAAATTCCGCTTTGCCGACTTTGACGGCGACAACCTTCCCGAACTGGTCCGGATGGATGCCTCCTCTGTGGCTGTTTTACAAAGGGATGCCGCCGGCGTGTATCAACTGAGCGATCAGGTGTCCATAGCGGGTTATGATTTGCTGCGCATTGTCGATGTCAACGGAGACGGCACGCCGGAGGTGGTGGTCATCGGTAGCAGCATGATAGAAATATTCCCCTACAACGCTTCTTCCGGCTTTGGCTCATCCTCCCAATTGGACGTCAACACAGGCTCTTATTTGGTTGATGCACGGATTCTGGATTTAAACAGCGACGGCATACTGGATTTTGCCCTGCTACGCGATTATGTCAGTAATTTTTCCGTGGATATTTACCCCGGACAAATAAACGGCAACAACTATACTCTTGGCAGCCCGCTGACCAATTTTCTTGGCGGCAGCCCTTCGCGTCTGGGCGTTTTGGATAGCGACGCCGATGGTTTGCCCGATTTGTTGGTAAACGAAGTTTCCGGTGTTTCGGCCGTTTCGGTGCTTGTGAATAAAAACGGCAGTTTTTCGCGCAATGAGCTGGCCGTGAATACCTTCGGCAATCAACAGGATCTGCTGGCAGCCAATGTTTGGCAACAGGCGCGGGAAAATGACGAGAAGCGCGAAATACTGGTGGCGGGCGCCACCACGGGCCTGCCGGACCGGGTGGATATTTACTCCATGACGTCCGCCACGGAACTCAGCCTGAATGACAGCCTCTCCTTCTCGGCAATGATTTATGCCGTGGCCGCGGCGGATATCAACTCAGACGGCTTTCCGGATATTGTAACGCTTACGGCGGACTCAACCCTGCATATCCGCTATAGTGAAAGCGGCGTGCCCGTTAGCCGGACTTCGGTGAAGCTGGATTTCGGCGCCCAATACCTGCGGGCGGTGGATTTCGATAATGACGGCGACCGGGACATTCTGGTTTTTGGCTATGATGAAACGGACACGCGCTGGCAATTGTGGGAAAACGATACGCGTAAACCCCGCTCCTGGTGGGTGGATGCCGCCAGCTATAACTCCGCGAATGATGGCGACCGGGAACAGCCGTTTAATACCATACGCCAGGCCATTGCCCACAGCTTTGAGGGCGATACGGTTTTTGTAAACGGCGCCCAGCCCTACAGGGAAAATCTGACCGTGAACCATAGCCTGACCATGAACAGCTGGGACTCCGCCCGCGTAGTTCTGTTGCCCGATACCGACGACCTCTTTGCCCGTAACCTCCTGACCGTATCCGGCGCGGCGGAATTTCATTTGAGTAACTGGGCGCTGGATAATGACAGAGCCGCTGCCGAGTGGACCGGCCTTGCCCTGAATCGGGTTGATTCCGTTAACGTCGTCGGCCTGAGTGTGACGGGTTTTAAACAGGGGCTGGTTCTTAGCGGCAGCGGCGGCCTTATGCAAAATATTTTGGCCGAGGACAATGAACTGGGGTTAAACGGGGATTCTCTAAATCTGACGATAAAGTATCTCAGCCTGAAAAATAATCTGAACGGTGGGGCGATTATAAAACAATCTACCATGAGAATTGATACGGCGGATATAAATAATAACAACAGCAGTGATGCGGACGGCCGCGGCGGACTTGAAATCAGTCAAAATTCCGATGTGACTTTGAACTATGCCAATCTGGATGCGAACAACGGGGCCAATATCATCCTTAATAACGCTTCCCTGACAACGAGACTGGTCTATATGGGAAAAGCACGGGCGGGGGACTATGGTCTGCTGGCCTATAACAATGCCCGGCTCACCCTGGATAACAGCGTGGTGGCCGATAACGCCCAAACGGGACTTCAGCTTAGCAACAGCAGCGGGGAGATCGTCAATTCGCTGTTTATCGGCAATGACTCTCTGGGCCAAAACGGCGGCAGCGCGGTGGTGATCAATAACGGCAGCGATTTTCTGATACATAATTCCATTTTTATCAATAACAATACGGCCGTAAACAGAGTAAACGGTACGACGCGGATACGCTATAATAACTTTTGGGCTAACCAGGCCGATCTAAACGGGGCCACGCCCGGAGCGGGCAACCGCCAAACCGATCCCCTGTTTGTGTTTAGCTATAACCCACTGGGTATCCGGCAGGGGGTAAACGGTTTTGAAAACCTGAAGCTGGCGGCCGG
>JALXBH010000300.1 GCA_026991535.1 Calditrichia bacterium
GCAACCGCCACTAAAAACACAGAATCTGGTGGATATAATCGCCAGGCACCGGAACCGTGTGTTGGGCAATCAACGCATGATCGTGGACGGCGGGGCTCTCGGTGATCTGGATGTACGCATTGAGGAACAGGCCAGGGGCAAGGCATTGCATATCTATGTGGATAATGAAAGCGCCCGGCAGGAAGTGCAAAAAATGGCTCCGGCCATACTGAACGGACTGCAGGCCAGGGACATTCCATTGACAGGCGTGGTAGTGGATTATGACAAAAACCGTGACGGCCAAAAAAGCCCGCGGCAAAAATCACAGGATAAAAACATAACCATAAACAAAAAGGAGGAAGAGAATGAAGAACATTCAACCCACATAACGTCACCAAGAAAATACGGTTACAATACCGTTGAATTTGTGGCATAACAGAAAGGAAAAACAATGGATACCGGTTCCATAAACACAGCCGCCACGGGCACAAGCGCTCTCTCCGATACCAGGGTATTTCAAAACAGCCTGGGTAAGGAGGAGTTTTTAAAACTGCTTGTGGTACAGCTTCAGAATCAGGACCCCCTGTCGCCCCTGGAAAGTCAGGAGTTTTCAGCGCAATTGGCCCAGTTTAGTTCCGTGGAACAGCTGACCAATATTGACAACAATCTGGAAGAGAGCATTAAATCGAACGTTGTTCTCAGTCAGACGATCAATAACACGCTGGCAACCACCCTGATAGGTAAACAGGTGACGGCGGCGGGCAACCAGGTTGAGCTAGCTGAAGGAACGCCTGCAAAGGTTTCCTTTGAGCTGCAAAACGCCGCCCAGGAAGTTACCGTCACTATCACCGATAGCGCGGGTAATGTGGTACGCACCCTGGAAGGGCAAGGCCTGAGCTCCGGCATACAAAGCCTGGAATGGGACGGTCGGGATGACGACGGCATCGCCGTTCCGGAAGGGATATACAGCTTTAGCGTTAAGGCGACAGACGCCTCGGGCGCGGAGGTTGTATCACAGCCCCTGATTCGAGGTGTTGCCGGCTCTCTGCTTTATAGCGGGGGCGCCGCTTATCTGCGGATTGGCGCACTAAACGTGAGCTTTGGCGATGTGTTGGAAATAAGCGGCGGATTGGGAGGATAATATGAAAGCTGCCGATCTGCAAATACGCGCGGCGCATATAGGCGCCCCGCAAAAAATACGCCAGCCGCAAAGCAGGCCTAAAAATCCGGCACAGGTTGCCGGGCCGCAGGTTGACTTTGGCGAAATGCTGAAAAAACAGGTGGATCAGGACAGGCAGGTGCAGTTTTCCGCGCACGCGGCTAAACGCCTGCAGGATCGTTCGCTTGAGCTGACGCCGGATAAACTTGAACGGCTGAACGAAGGCGTGAAACAGGCCGACGCCAAGGGAGCGGTTAATTCCCTGGTTTTGGTGGATGATACTGCTTTTGTGGTAAGCGTAAGGAATAACACGGTGATTACCGCTCTCGACAAATCGGGAACGACGGGAAAGGTTTTCACCAATATCGATAGCGTTGCTATTATGTAAATAACAGAAACCGGGCTGGACCCAGGGAAAATTTTCCAAGGGAAGCCCTTGATGCCGCCGAACGACTGACGCGGTATTCTCAAGGAGGAATATATTATGTTAAAGTCTTTAAGTTCCGGTGTATCCGGATTGCGTAACTATCAGATGAAAATCGATGTGTTGGGTAACAACATTGCCAATGTAAACACCGTGGGTTTTAAGGGTTCGCGCATTAATTTTAGCGAAGCCCTGAACCAGACGCTGAAAAATGCCAAGCCCGGCGTGGGCACGGGTTTTATTAACCCGGTTCAGGTGGGCTTGGGAATGAACACATCTTCCATAGAAAATATCTTTACCCAGGGTGCCCTGGAAAATACGGGTGTTTCTACCGACCTGGCCCTGGAAGGGGAAGGCTTTTTTATGCTCAAAAACGGCGATACTAACCTCTTTACCCGGGCGGGGAATTTTTTCTTTAATACAGAGGGTAAGCTGGTAAACCAAAAAGGCCTGGCGGTTCAGGGCTGGTTGTTGCCTTTGGCGGATAACGCGGGCGGCCTGGGCTTTGGCAATACGTCGGATATTACCATCGACTTCGATGCAGTCTCTCCGGCTAACGCCACGCAAAATGTCTATCTGACCGGTAATATCAACGCCGGCAACGAAACCGTGGCCGAAGTGTGGGAGTCGCCCAAAGCCTATATTGAGCGGGCTATCGTTACCGGCAGCGGCACCGCCCCCACCTATCCGGTTACCATAACCGCCGGTAGCACCGATGAATTCTCCATTGTCATTCAGGATAACGCCACATCATCCATACAGGGAGACATAACGCTTACGGCAGGCAGTTATGATATTGACGCCCTGGTGGATGAAATAAATACCCAGATTGCGGCAACCTCGAATATCAGCAACCGGGTTATAGCGGTTAATAACGCCGGAACATTGGAGTTCCAACAGGTGAATGGTGACGAAAACACCTCCATCACCATTAATGACGGTACAAACAGCGCCCTGGGCGTCATCGGCTATGCGGATGGCGACAGTGATTCGGCCGCCATTGCCTCTTCCACCACTGAACTGAATGATCTGTTGGAAAACACCACCTTTGCCGATGGACTTCAGGACGGAGATAAAATAGATATCTCGGGCACCAATCCCGATGGCAGCGCGGTAACCTCTACCTTTACCTATGGCGCGACCAATGACGGCACCACCCTGGGTGACCTGGTGACCGTTTTGGGCAACAGCTATAGCGGCGTTACGGTCAGCCTGAGCGATGGCATTATAAATATGACCGACGATGTTCCGGGCGATAGCGAAACCTGGGTTACTCTGGCCAATAATACAAATAACACCGGTTCGATGACCTTCCCCGGTTTTGTAAACCCCGTTCCCGGTAATACGGGAAAAGCTACAACTACCGTGTTGGTGTACGACTCCCTTGGAGCCAGCCAAAACCTGATTTTGGAATTTACCAATACCGGTTCCAATAACGAATGGACCTGGCAGGCCACCACCACGGGCGACGCCTCCATAGCCAGCGGCGGATCGGGCAGGGTGACCTTTGATCAAAGCGGAAACCTGACCTCCTTTACCTATGACGGCGGTGTGAACCAGCTTACCCTGAATCCCGGGAACGGCGCCGCGCAGACCTCCATTTTACTGCATGCGCAAAGCACGGCGGAATCCACCGGTATCACTCAGTTTGAAGCCGTAACCACACTTACCGTGAGTGAACAGGATGGTAATCCCTCGGGAGAGTTGATTGGTATAACCATCGACCGTGATGGCGTTATCTCCGGCTCTTTTGGCAATGGGGACATCCAAAGCATGGCGCGCATTGCCCTGGCACAGTTTGCCAACAATGTGGGGCTTAGCGATCTGGGTGACGGTTTATATGCCAAGAGCATTGCCTCCGGCGATCCCATGATTATAAATCCCGAAGCGGATTTATCCACCGGCGTCGTTTCCGGCGCGTTGGAGATGTCTAATGTTGACCTGGCCGAAGAGTTCACCCAGATGATAACCGCCCAGCGGGGATTTCAGGCGAATGCCAAGGTTATTACCACCGCGGACACAATTCTTGATGAATTGATCCGTTTGAAACGATAATAAATAATACCGGCGTCACGAAACGGGTGGCGCCGGTTATTTTAACACTTTAAGGAGCATCAGATGGAACTTGGAAGCGCAATTGGTCTGGTTGCCGGAGCACTGTTGGTGGTCGTTGGTATTCTGCTTGGCGGTCCTCTTGGTCCTTTTTTGGATCTGGCTTCCTTTATTGTGGTTGTGGGCGGCGCCATTGCCGCGACTTTGATCGCCACTTCACTTAGTGACGTAATTGCCGTGGCCAATGTGGTAAAAAATGCCTTTCTCGGCCCTAAGCTGGACTTTGTCAACCTTATCGAAGCCATCGTGGAAATGGCCCGTAAGGCACGCCGTGAAGGTTTGCTGGCCGTGGATAAGGAGGTCAATAAAATTCAAAACCCCTTTCTTAAAAGCGGCATGGAAATGGTGGTGGACGGAACGGAACCCGAACTGATACGCCAGGTGATGGAAACCGAGCTCTCCTATATGCAAATACGGCATTCCACGGGGCAAAACCTGTTGAATACCCTGGGTACCTATGCTCCGGCTTTTGGTATGATCGGTACCCTGATGGGGCTTATTGCCATGTTGCAGAATCTGGATGATCCGGCCGCTATCGGACCCGGTATGGCCGTGGCCCTGATAACCACGTTTTACGGAGCCCTGTTTTCCAACCTGATCTTTTTGCCCCTGGCCACAAAACTGGGTAAGCATAACGATCAGGAAACACTGGAAAAGGAAATGATTATCGAGGGGGTTTTGGCCATACAATATGGCGAGCACCCGAATACCATTTCCCGTAAACTATTAAACTTTTTACCTCCCAAGGAGCGTGATAAGTTAAACCTTGATCCTAAGTAAGCAGGTTTAAAATGGCAAAAAAAGAAAAACCGGAAGCCGAGGAACCCAGCGCGCCGTTTTGGCTGGTAACCTTTAGCGACATGGTAACATTGCTGATGGTGTTCTTTATCCTCATCCTCTCTTTTTCAACCATCCAGTTGGAAAAGTTTAAAGGGGCCATGAGCTCCATGAAAGGCGCCCTGGGCGTTATGCCGGAAAATAACAGCACCTTTAAAATAGTTAACCCCAACTATGAAGATGAGGATACGATAATAAAACAGGAAGTATGGGATAAAATTGAAGAGATTGAAGCCCTGGCCAAGGAAATGGGCCTGGAGAACATGGTGGAAATTGAATACACCGGCACGGGGGTTATTGTGCGCATGGGCGATAACCTGTTGTTTGACAGCGGCAAGGCCTTTGTGAAAAAACAGGCCTACCCCATTCTGGACGCCGTGGCAAAATCTTTCAATCCCGAATCGAAGGAGATATATGTGGAAGGACATACCGATAATGTGCCCATCCGTAGTTCCCGTTTTCCTTCCAACTGGGAACTGTCGGCCATGCGCGCCCTGAACGTGGTTCGCTATCTCAACTCCGTTTGTAAAATTGACGCCGCAAAATTGGCCGCGGTGGGTCACGGCGAGCATCGCCCGTTGGTTCCCAATAACACACCGGCCAATCGTGCCAAGAATCGCCGGGTGGAACTTTTCTTTAAGATGAAATAATAACCGGGCCATAAAACCCGGTGGCGGAAAATCTTTCCTCTTTGACGGTTCACTTTTCCAGTTTCCGGGGGGGGGCTTCTTTCCGCGGAGCTTATCCCTCTTTTATTGTATAGAGTATAAGTGTATAATAAACAATACATTATAAATATATATCCTCCTGGGGTTTCCCCCCTGTCCCCATAAAAAATCTTTTGGCATGGTAATTGACAAATAACAAGGCAATTGAATTGTTATTTACCACCAAGAGGTTACCATGGCAGAAGAGAATGAAGTTCAAGAAGCGGCCGCGGCCCCGGAGGCGGCACCTAAAAAATCCAAGACGGGTCTGTATCTAACGATCATCGTAGTACAGCTTCTGATAGCAGGATTTTTAATCTGGAAATTTGTATTTCCCGAATATGAAGAGATCAAGACCGCGAATGATGTGGCTTTGGGACGCTATGAAGCGCCAAAGGAAGCCAAAGGCGCCAGCGAGGAAGAAGATGGCGAAGTTAAGGAGCTGGGCCCGCTATATGCTTTTGAAAATTTAACGGTGAACCCCAAGGGATCGCGCGGGATGCGTTATGCCGTGGTTGGCCTGAGTGCCGAACTGGACAGTGAGGAAGACGTGCCCTTACTGGATCAGTATAAAACGGTATTGGTGGATAATTACATCGCTTATATGCGCAAGCATACGATGAAGGAACTGGCCGAAGAGTCCACCATGGATTCCCTGAAGGTGGGGTTTAAAATGCTGACCAATGAGTTGTTGGGCCGGGAAGTGGTTAAAAACGTTTACTTTACACAATTTGTACTGCAATAGGAAGCAAGCATGGCCAAGATATTATCCCAGGATGAAATTGATGCTTTATTATCGAATGTAAGCGGAGAAGATGAAGAGCTTCATCAACTGGATCAGGAGCAAAAGATATCCGTTTATGACTGGAAACACCCCAATTTGGTTTCCAAGGAGCAGATGCGTTTGCTGGAGAATATCCACGAGGCGGTTTGCCGGAACTTTGGCGTGTTTCTTTCCGCGCAGCTGCGCATGATTGTAGAGATGAATCTGCTGGCTATCGACCAGATCATGTATTCCGAGTTTGTTATGTCCATCGCTCCGCCCAGTTGCATCTATGTTTTGGAAGAACAGCAATCGGAAGCCAATTTTGTTCTGGAGGTCAACCCGCAACTGGCTATTTTTGTGGTGGAACGTCTGTTTGGCGGGCGGGGTGGTTTTGTGGCCAATGTGCGGCCCATATCGGTTATTGAACAAAAGGTTATGAAGAGAGTGGTAGACCGTATCGCCTATGAGATAAACCGTAACTGGCATATGCTGGCGCCCTTTGAGTCCGGTCCTACCCGCTTTGAATCCAATCCTGAATTTGTACAGATCGTTCCTTCCTCGGAGCCGGTGGTTGTGGCTTCCATGGAGGTGAAAATTCATGGCAATTCCACATTGATGAATATCTGTTATCCCTATATGCTGATCTCGAATATCCTGAGCCGTCCCGAGGTGCAGGAAAAAATCCTGTTTGGGGCCAAGGAGCCCAGCGAGGAAGAGACCAGCCTGGTACGGCAAAATCTGGTTAAAACCCCGCTGGACCTGAAGTCCGTGTTGGGGCACGGTCATATTTCCATTGATGAATTTATCGGCTTAAAAGAGGGGGATGTGATTAAACTGGAAACGCGCACCGATCACCCCCTACCGGTCTATATCAATAATAAACACATGTTTAACTCTATTGTCGGCACGCATAAAAAGCGCTTTGCATTAAGAATATTAGATCAAGTGAGCGAGGAAAAAAATTATGGCTAATCCCTATTTACTGGAACGGGCGCGGTATAACATCGATGATGTATTGCCGGTTGTGGGCAATGCCCTGGGTCAAATACTTAACCGGCCCATGGAAGCGGAAGTACGTTACGCGGATGACGCCGTCTTATCGGAATTAATCGCCGGGGAAGAGTTCCCGAGAGTGGTGATCAGTTTTAAATCCGGCCAGGGTCAGAAGGTGTTGCAAAACGTCATTTTGACCGATCCGCAATTCATTCTCAACTTTTACGCCTGGATGATCATGGACGATCCGGCCGAAGAGGTGACCGAAGAACATTTTGACGGTCTGAGGGAAGGACTGGAGCAGGTTTTCGGTCAGATTAAAATGGCCGTCACCGATGATAACGGTACTTTTCAGTTTGAAGGGCTGGATATAAAACTGGCGCAATCGGCGGAAGATATTGCCGGATTGATACTGGAAGGCGACGGCGCGGCCTGCACCTATATTTTAAAAACAGAAGATATTGAATTTGAACTCAACCACTATCTGTGGCCGGAGCATCCGGAGCAGTTTGTTGAAAAAGGAGACAGCCCAATGACCCAAAATCAATCCGCTATGGATTCCGATCCCGTTGATATCCAAAGCGCTGAGTTTGGTGATTTATCCATGAATCAGGGGGACGTGAAGGGCGACCCCAAAAATGTAAATATGCTGCTTGACGTCGAATTGGAGATACGTGTGGAGATTGACCGAAAAACCATCCTTGTTTCCGATCTTTTAAAACTGGGCAAGGGCTCCATCGTGGAACTGGATAAATCCGCGGGTGAGGCCCTGGATGTTTATGTTAACGGCCGCAAGTTTGCCGAGGGTGAAGTGGTTGTGGTAGATGACCGTTTCGGCATCCGGGTAACGCAATTATTGAGTCCCAAGGATCGCGTTCAGAGCCTGGGACAGCACTTTTAAGGATATATGATGCGTAATAGATTTATCGGCCTGTTGTGCCTGATTCTGACTCTGGCTGTCTTTTCTTCCCTGCCTGCCCAGGTGAGTGATTCCATCGATTACTCAAAGTACACGGCCCGGAGCGACAGCGCCGCCGCGCAAAGAATGCTAACCCCCGTGGAATACAGCTATGGCCGCGCCATATGGGTTTCCATTCTGTTTTTGATTGTTTTGATCATAGCTTTGGGGCTCTATAAAAAAATGGCTTCAAAAAACCGGCAGATAAACCCCTCGGCCATCCGTGTGTTGTCCCGTTACCATCTTAGCTCCCGGCAGGCCATACTGATTGTGGCCATAGAAGATAAAAAGTATGCGCTTGGTTCCACGGAGAACGCGATAAACACACTGGCGGAACTGGGCCCGCTTACGGAGGAGGAGTTAAAACAAGCCGCTGTTCCCGGCATCAGCCAGTTTGGCGAATTGATAAAAAAAATGGTTACAAAATAATATGAAAACAAAACAGATACGGCTCGCATTATTATTGGTGTTGCTTTTGGCCGCCGCGGCACAGGCGCAAAATATCATTCCCAACCTGACCATCGGGGTGGAGGAATCCAAAGACCCCAATGACCTGGTGCCTACGTTGCAAATACTGTTTATGATCACCGTGCTCAGTCTGGCGCCGTCTATTCTGATCATGATGACCTCCTTTACCCGCATCACCATCGTGTTTCACTTTTTGCGACAAAGCCTGGCCACGCAAACGGTGCCCTCCAATCAGATTCTGGTGGGGCTGGCGCTGTTTATCACCTTTTTTATCATGCGCCCCGTGATCGATGAAATTAACGATAAGGCCCTGCAGCCTTATCTGAATAAGGAAATTAGCCAATCCGAAGCGTTGGAAAAGGCGGTTTCACCCGTTCGGGCTTTTATGGTGAAACAAACGCGTGAGGAAGACCTGTTGTTGTTCCTCGATTTACGCGCCGGACGCGAGCGGCCCAAAACCGTGGAGGAGATACCTATGTCCACGCTGATTCCGGCCTTTATCATCAGCGAGCTGAATACTGCGTTTAAGATTGGCTTTTTACTCTATCTGCCCATGTTGTTGATCGACCTGATTGTGGGCAGCGTGCTGCTGAGCATGGGTATGATGATGTTGCCGCCGGTCATGATATCGATGCCCTTTAAACTGCTGTTGTTTGTGCTGGTGGACGGCTGGCACCTGGTGGTGGAATCTTTGGTGAAAGGATTTTAAATGACAACCGATTTTGTGCTGTTTATCGCCCGCGAGGCCATCACAACCGTGATACTGATCCTGTTACCCATTTTGGGGACGGGGCTGATTCTGGGGCTGCTGGTCGGTATTTTTCAGGCCACGACGCAAATCAACGAAATGACGCTGACCTTTGTGCCAAAAATTATCGCGGTCTTTACGGTAATTTTTTTGCTGATGCCCTGGTTTTTAGAGCTGCTGATGGGTTTTACGCGGGAAATTTTCAGTCAAATTATAATGGTGGCCCAATAACATGTATGCCCTGATTGACCGGATTGCCGAGTGGCTGCCCTATACCCTGCTGGTTTTTGCCCGCGTAACGGGTATGGTGGTTACCATGCCCATCTTCGGTTATGCCACGGTGGCGCCGCGTATACGCATGGCCCTGGCCATAGTGCTCACACTGATCATTGCCCCCACCGTGGGAGAAAGCTTCAACATTGTCTATACCTCCGTCTGGCACATACTGGTGGATGTAACGCGCGAGGTTTTTTTAGGGCTTATGATCGGATTTGGCGCCAAGATACTGTTCGAGGCCTTTCGTCTGGCCGGCTCCCTGGTGGGCTTTCAGATGGGGTTGGCCATGATGAACGTGGCCGATCCCAACACTCAGGATAATGTTTCCATTATCGGTAACCTTTGGTTTCTGGTAATCGTTCTTTTTTTTCTGATCACCAACAGTCATCATTTTTTAATAGAAACCATTGTGGCCGGCTTTAAGGCTATACCGCTGGGCACGGCCCATTTTGCTCCCGCCGCCGGGCAGGTGCTGGTGGGTACGGGCAGCCGTCTGTTTACCTTAAGCCTTAAATTTGCCTCGCCGATGATCCTGTTTTTATTGCTGTCGGACGTGGCCATTGCCTTTGCCGCGCGGGTTATGCCGCAGTTGAACGTCTTTTTTATCAGTATGCCTTTAAAAATCGGCGCCGGTATTTACATGGTGCTGGTTTCACTTAAAATCTTTCAGTCCATTTTCGGCATGTTCGAGCAGCATATCGAGCAGACCGTATATAACCTGATGCTGGGCATCCGGGGAGCGATATAATGGCTGAAAATGAGAATGGTCAGGAGAAGACCGAACAGCCCTCCCCAAAACGGAGGGAGGAAGCACTAGAGAAAGGACAGGTTGCCAAAAGTCAGGAGCTGAATTCGGTAGCCGTAATTACAGCCATGTTGATTATATTTAAATTTATGTCCGGTTCATTCGGAACGTCCATAAAGAGCTATATGGGGTATATGTATGGCGAGTCGGGGGTTTTTGTGTTAAACATAAATTCCTTTGTGGAGATAATGGCCCATACCATGATGACCACCATACAGGTGTTGGGTCCTATCCTGCTTTCGGTGCTTTTGTTTGGCGTAATGAGCAATGTGGCGCAATCGGGCCTGGTGTTTGCCGATAAGGCCTTAAAGCCGGATTTTTCCAAAGTGAACCCGATGAAGGGGTTTAAGCGCATGTTCAGCACCCG
>JALXBH010000301.1 GCA_026991535.1 Calditrichia bacterium
GTGATTTTCATTAGAAAAGGCGCTGATCGGCCAAAATCGTTTACTTTTAGCGACAGTCGTCGCGGGCGATTTGTCGGAACGATGCAACAGTTTGCTTATGCCTCGGTCTGCCGTAATCCTTTGTTTTTAGCGTGGATTTGATTATTATAGATATCACGACCACTTTTATAAGTAAGCCATGGGAATTAGCGCTTTTTTTAAGACATTGAACAAACAACAGAAAAAAGCGGTGGAAGCGCCTCGACAGCCCGTTTTGTTGTTGGCCGGTCCCGGCACGGGGAAAACACGCACTCTTATCGCCCGTATCGCCTGGCAGATTCACACGTATAAAGTTTCTCCCGCGCAAATCCTGGCGCTGACCTTTAGCAATAAGGCGGCCGATGAAATGCGTCAACGGCTGGAAGCTCTGTTGAAAAAGAAAGCGGCCGATATCCATATCGGTACCATACATGCCTTTTGTCTGGAAGTCATCAAAAAGTATCCGCAACATTGCAACCGCCAGGCCCATTTTACCGTGGCCGATGAAGAGTATACGCGCTATCTGCTGGCCCGTTTGCTGCGCGACCGCAGCCGGGAAAATATCAACCGGGTAATAAACGGTATCCGCGCGGCCTTTAGCATGTTTCTGATCCGGGGTAAACCCCTTCCGCCCTTTTCGGCGCAAATCTATGAGGAATATGACGCCTATCTTAAAAAACATAACCTATTGGATTATGATCAGATTCTTTATTACACGGATCGGCTTTTTCGGGAAAATCCCGATATTCTGGAACAATACCGTTTTATGTATCAGGCGGTTCATGTGGATGAGTTTCAGGATACCGACGCCCTGCAATACAATATCATCCGCATGTTGGCCCAAAAACACCAAAATATATTTGTGGTGGCCGACGATGATCAGTCCATTTATGCCTGGCGCGGGGCCAATCCGGAAAATATTCGCAATTTTATGAAGGATTTTAAAATAGAGTCTCCCGTTTTGCTGGACGTCAACTACCGTTCCGGCCCGAAGATTATCGCCACGGCTAAAAGCATGGTTGACGGCACCGATCGTGTGGAGCCGCACAAGGAGATTACCTCCGGGAGTAATGTGGTCAACGAAAAGATACAATCCCGGTTTTTTGATTTTGAGCAACAGGAGCAGGACTTTATAGTTTCCAAAATAGAGGAATGGCGGGAAAAAGGCGTTCCCTATTCCGAAATGGCCGTGCTTTATCCGCGCCATAATTTTGTGGATGCCCTGACCGTGAGACTGTTAAAAGAAGGTATCCCCTTTCAGCAGGCGCGAAAGTCTCTGTCGGAAAATCCCCTGTTAAAAAAACTGGTGCTTTATCTGCGTCTGATAAGCGATCCGCTGGATGACGTCAGTTGGCAGGCCCTGGTTCAGGCCCAGATGGGTTATAACGTGGATAAACACGTGGAAATGGTGCAAAAGGCCACCCGCGTCAGTTATCGCCGGGCCCTGTATGAGCTGAGCCGGCAAAAAGAAGCGGAAGAGGAGACACGACTGCGTGTGAAATCCTTTTTGGGTGCCGTTGGCAACTGGATCAACCTTAAAGGCTTTTACGGTTTTGAACAATTGATCCGCGAAATACTGCAATACCTGCAAAAGGGGGCGGATGATATTTTAAATGACCACGTCCGAGAGATAGGGGGCTTTGAGTTGCCTACGCCTTTGTTGCCGCCGGAGGGAAGCACGGTGGTTGTTTATGACGCCCATAATGAAAACGGCTGGCTGGCCGGGGAAATGTGCCGTCATGTGTGGCCCGGTCGCGTACGCGTGGGGGAGGCGCCGGAAAAAAACTCTTTTGTTATCGCCCTGTCTCCGTTGCCCGGGGGCGGGGAACTGAAGCGGGGCATCGAGCTGTTCCGTCCCAAATTCAGCGCGGAACGCTCGGTATACACCGCCCTGTTGCGCTATCTGCAACAGGCCGCCACCCCCTACAGGCCGATGTTCAGCGACTATGTGGTTTTTGATCTGGAAACCACCGGACGTGATCCGCAAAGCTGCGGCATTGTGGAAATTGCCGCCGTGCGCGTGGAAAAGGGGCACATTGTCGATCGCTTTGAATCACTGGTTAAGCCGGAGATGGCCGTGGAGCCCGGCGCCCGGGCCGTGCATGGCATCGGCGACGACCAATTGGCGGACGCGCCCTCCCTGGCTGACATCTGGGCCGATTTCAAAAACTTTATCGGCGACCGGGTGCTGATCGCCCATAACGGCTTTGCCTTCGATTTTATCATCATCAACCGCTATGCCCGCCTGCTGGAAGGGCAAAAGCTGCCTAATGTGCGTTACGACTCCCTTATCCTGGCCCGTCAGCTTTTTCCCGGAGAGGGCAACTCCATCGATGCCCTGGCCGCCCGTTTTAATATAAACCCCGGAGACCGTCACCGTGCCCTGGCCGATGTGGAAGCCCTGCACTTTATCTTTCAACGCCTGATGCGCGTGCATGGCGATGACCAAAGAAAAAAAAGCCTGGAACCTCTGTTTGAATATGTCGCCCTGGCCAATCACCAAAACAATTTCCTGAAGCGGGAAGAAGATAAAATCTATTTTATTGCCGGAGCCGGACGTCTTATTTCTCCCTACAGCACGCTTGTGGAAAACTATGCCGGGCGCTTTATGAAGGATGCCGCGGAAATTAAGCTCAGCCTGCGCAACCAACTGGAGCTGTTGAGACCCGGCTATGGGGCTTTTGATGAAGACCGGGCCTTTGTGCAGCGTTTACTGGAATGGGTTCACGGATTTGAAGAGCGGGAGATGGACGCCGCCATCAGTTCCTTTCTGAGCGCCCTGGCTCTGATTAACAGCCAGGATCGCCTGGATACCATCGATGCCGTTTCGCTGCTGACTTTTCACGCCGCCAAGGGGCTGGAATTCCGCAAGGTGATCATCATCGGCATGGAGGACGATCACATGCCCAGCTTTTTTGCCAAAAAGGAGGCCGATCCGCTGGATGACCGTTCCGTGAATAAAAAAATGGATGAACAAAAAAGGCTGCTTTATGTGGGCATTACCCGGGCCAGGGAGGAACTGCTGCTGATTGCCGTAAAAAACAGGAACGGCAAACCGCAAAAATCTTCGCCTTTTCTGCGACAAATTTTGAGAAGTATGCGTCAAAAGACGTAACTTATCGCTTTAAAACAACAAGGACGATCTTTTGAGTGAACACAACGGCTTATTGCCTCAAAAAAACTGGCGTGTTTTAAATCGCGATACCTCCCGTTCGCTGGTGGATGTATTGCTGGAACAACGCGGACTGCCCGCCGAACACATGGCCCCCTTCCGCCTTTCCGACCGCATGCATGATCCCCTGCTGCTGCCCGATATGGAAAAAGGGGTACGGAGGATTTTGCAGGCCATTGAGCGGCAGGAGAAAATAGTTATCTTTGGCGATTATGACGTGGACGGCGTCTCTTCCACGGCCATGATGATCTACCTTTTCCGCGAGCTGGATTATCCGGTGGATTTTTTGGTGCCCCACCGTGAACGGGACGGCTACGGCCTGCGCCCGGCGGGGGTGGACCGAGCCAACGCCCTTGGCGCTAAATTGATCATAACCGTGGATAACGGCATCTCGGCCAACGAGGCCATCGACTATGCCAACAGCCTGGGCATTGACGTGCTGGTTACCGACCACCATCTGCAGGAGGGCGATTTGCCCAATGCCTGCGCCGTTATCAATCCCAATCGCACGGACTCCACCTATCCCTTTAAGCAGATTTGCGGCGTGGCCGTGGCCTTTAAAGTGGCCCATGCCCTTACGCGTCAGGTTTTGAGCGAGGAACGCTATAAACGTTTCCTGCTCAGCCATCTCGATCTGGTGACCATCGGTACCATCGCCGATGTTATGCCCATCCGCGATGAAAACTATGCCATGGTCAAGTTTGGTTTGAAAGTGCTTAGCAATACACGCAAACCGGGGCTGATCGAGCTAAAAAAAGTAAGCGGCGTAAAAACCGATCGCATCTCGACCGTCACCGTGGGTTTTTTTCTGGCGCCGCGCCTCAATGCCGCCGGACGCATGGAAGACGCCCGCCTTTCCGTGGAGCTGCTTATCGCCGGGGACAGCTATCAGGCCCAGGATAAGGCCCGGGAGCTGGATCGCCTCAACCGCAGCCGGCAGAACCTGCAGCAAAGCTATCTGGAGGACGCCCTGCATGCCTGGGAAAACAGCGTGGGCGACGACAAGGTGATCATCGTGGAAAACGAGAAGTGGCAGGCCGGTCTGATCGGGCTGGTTTCGGGACGGCTGAAGGAAGCCTATGCCCGGCCGGCGATTGCATTTACCCGGGACGGGGAAGGCAACTATGTGGGCAGCGCGCGCAGCATAGACGCTTTTCACGTCACCGAGGCCCTGACCCGCTTTAACCACTATTTTTTGAACTATGGCGGACACCATAAGGCGGCGGGCATGACCATCGCCCCGGATCACTATTCGGTTTTTAAACAGGAGTTTACCGAATATGTCAACCGGCAACTGGCCGGACAGGATCTGCGGGCCGAACTGCTGATCGATTCGGTGGTGGATATCGATCAGCTTAATGAAAATGTGGTGCGCGATATCGAAAATGTGGGCCCCTTCGGCGAGGAAAATCCCGAACCCTGTCTGTTGATGGAAAATGCCGTTATACGCGATATTCGTTTGCTGAGCGAGGGGAAACATATCAAGATGGTGGTGCAAAAGGGCAACCGTAATTTTGAATGTATCTGGTGGCGATCCGGTGAATTTAAGGACGCCCTGAGCTTTGGCGCCGTATGTGATATTGTCTTTCGTATGAATATCAATGTGTTTCAGGGGCGCTCGCGCCTGCAACTTACGGTGGAAGACATGGCTCTTAAAAAATGAACAAAAAAGTGTAAGCCCCGGCACATTTTGTTTTATGTACCCTTTGTATATAGGACACATCTAAAAATATTATAAAAAATAAGATTTTTTTCTGCGGGGATTTTAGATAAATTAAGCCCGGTCGAAGCCAATGGGAAGAAATAAGCGGAACGAAGATGCAAGAACGAATTATTGAAATTATTGTTTATGTTTTAGAAGAGTTTAAAACCAGCCATACTGAAGAAAATTACGTCGATATTTCCAAAACCCTGATGTCGCAGGGTTATACGGAAAATGAGATCAATCTGGCCTTTTCCTGGATTTTTGATCATCTGCAGCGCACCATGAACCCCGGGGAAGAAGAGCTGCATTATCAGGAAAACTCCATACGTGTTCTGCATGATCTGGAAAAGATGGTCATCGAGCCCGACGCCTACGGCTATCTGTTGCAGTTGATGCAACTGGGGCTGATCTCCGAGGCGGATATGGAGGATGTGATTGAAAAGGCTCTATCCCTGGGTTCCACCCGCGTTACCCTGGAGGATATGAAGGCCTTTACCTCCGCTCTGATTTTTAACCGGGAAAGTCCCGGCGCCATGGACGGTTTTTTCATGCACCCCGGCACCAACACCATTCATTAAGCCACCGTTTCGGGGAGAGAGTAGAAGCGCGTGCGGCGGAAAGGCTCTCCTTTTTTTAGCGTCATTCCGAACACAGTGAGGAATCCTCTCCTTGATAAATCTGAAACTCGGAGTAGGGGAAGGGCAGTAGCATTAACCCCCGGATTCATCCGGGGGTGCCAGAGCCAGACTATCTCTCTATCCGTTTTAACGGATTGGCCTCTGCCGGACATCCCGGCCAAACCATAGCTTACGGCAGTCTTCCTTGTAGAAACGTCATTTTAGGCACACATTCAATAATAAGGTTGTTTGATTTTGGGTAGGTTTTTCTACTAAGGTTGAAAGAGAAGAATAAGGTTTTTGAACAGCCCTGTTTTTTCTTTTGCTAGCAAATGCTTTAGGTGCTTTTGATGCTCGAGCCGTCCATTTCCCAACAATCGTTTCTACGGATTGGCTGACGGCTAAGGGAGTATCAGATTTCCCGGCGCTGCGCTTCCCGGAATGACGGATGGTATCGGCCCCACCCCCAACCCCTCCCCGATTTTCGGGGAGGGGAGGAGTGTATGGACGAAAGGAGCTAACCCCCGTATTCATCCGGGGGTGTCGGAAGCAGACTATTCCGCCATCCGTTTTAACGGATTTGGGCCGGGCGGCGGCGCGCTTTATTCAAAGCGCAGGGCGTTGATGGGGCTCATGCGGGCCGCCTTGTAGGCCGGGTACAGACCGGCCAGTATGCCCACCACCGCCGTGGTGAGTAAGGCGCCCACAATAGCCCAAACCGGAGCCACGAAAGGGATATCCAGTTGAGCAGCGGCAAATCCGGCCAGTAAAAATCCCAGAACTATACCCAACAGCCCGCCAATCAGGCTTAAAATAACCGACTCCTGCAAAAACTGCATCAGTATGGAAGAGCGGCGCGCTCCCACAGCTTTGCGGATACCGATTTCCCGGGTGCGCTCCGTAACGGTTACCAGCATGATGTTCATAACGCCGATGGAGCCGACGATTAGTGATATCATACCCAGCAGGGTGGCGGCAAACTGAATGCTGCCGGCGATCTGATCAAAGGTGGACACCAGCATGTCATTGCTGAATATGCTGAAATTATTCTCTTCGCCCGGCCCCACCTTGCGGAAGCGGCGGGTCACGCCGATTACTTCGTCCACCGCTTGTTGGTAATCCACGCCTTCCCTGACGCTGACCGTGATGTTGGCCGAGCGCTCCCGGCCGTACACGTCCTCAAAAGTTGTCAAGGGGATGACCACGATATTATCCTTGGAGCCGCCAAAGCTTTGCGAACCCATCTTTTCAATCAGCCCGATCACTTTAAATCGGGCTCCGGCCATTTTTACTGTTTTACCTATGGCTTCTTCAAAAGGGAACAATACCTCGGCGGCGTCCATGCCCAGCACCACGACCTTGCGGTTGTTGATGTTATCCTGCCGCGTAATAGCCCGGCCCCTGCCGATAAAATAGCCGTTGTTGGGAAAAAATTCCGGCTCACCGCCAGCCACCTGAATGTTGGGATTGGTATGCCTGTCTCTGTAGATAATGCGCTGTCCGCCCTGCCACTCCTCGGCGCCCACCAGGGCCACCAGACGGCATTTTTCACGGATTTCCGCGGCCAGCTCTTTTTTAATATTGGGCCGGTATTTCTTTTTGTCCGGCCCCATGTTGATGCCGGCGATCCGTTCGTTCTTCTCAATTTGAAAGGTATTGGCGCCCAGTACATTCAGATCGCGGGTTATATTGGCAAAATAGCCCTCCAGGACGGAAACGATGGAGATGACCGTGGCGATACCGATGGTGATGCCCAGCAGGGTCAGCATGGAACGCAATTTCCCCGATTTAAGTTGTTGAAAGGCTATGGCCAGGTTTTCGCGTAACATCAGCCCTCCTTATTCATAACGCAGGGAATCGATGGGATTCATGGTGGCCGCCTTGTAGGCGGGATAAAAGCCGGAGACCACCCCCACAAAAGCGGAAAAACCGAAACCGACAAATATGGCACTGAAGTCCACGCCTCCGGTTACCTTGAGCAGACTTAAGATCAATGAACCGGCCAGGAGGCCGATCAGAATGCCGGCCACGCCGCCGATGGATGAAAGGGCGATGGCTTCCATCAAAAACTGGCTGAGGATGTTGTTCTTTTTGGCGCCCACGGCCTTGCGTAATCCGATCTCGCGGGTGCGCTCGGTAACGCTGACCATCATGATGTTGGTGATGCCGATACCGCCCACCAGCAGGGAGATAGCGGCGATGATGAAAATAATGGCATAAAGCGTGGCCGTGGCGTCTTCATAAAATCCGGTAAGCTGATCCATCTGGTTGATGGCAAAATCATCCTCGTCGGCGGCGGGAACCTTGCGCGTTTGGCGCAAGATGCCGCGCAACTCTTCCTTCAAATCCTCCAGTTCCGCGGAAGTGGCGGCCAATACGGCAATTTGCAGGCCGCGTTGCTGCCCGTAAACGTTGCGAAAGGTGCCGATGGGCACGATGGCAAAATTATCGCGGCTCTGGCCGAAAAAATCGCCCTGCCGCTCCAGCACGCCGATGACCTTGTATTTCATATCGCCGATGCGGATGCGTTTTCCCAGCGGATTGCTCTTTTTAAAAAGCTCCTCGGCCAGTTGCGCCCCCAGAACGGTAAGTCGCGCCTTGTTGCGTATGTCCGCCCCGGTAAAAAAACGGCCGCTTTCCGGCGTAACGCTGCCGGTTTCGGTAAAGCTTTCGGTGGTGCCCAGCACGGCCACCTGTTCCAGCTTTTTGTCATCATAAGCCGCCACGCGACTGGCCACCACCTGCGGCGTTACGGCCCTGGCCAGACGGCTGTGCCGCCGGATGGCTTCATATTCGCGCCAGCCGATATTTTTGCGGTTGCGGTATTTCCAGAAATCGCCCTTGATGACCCAGGGATACTTTTCCACGTAGACGACCGAATTGCCGATATCGCTGAGCACGGAGCCGATATAGGTGTTCAGCCCCTGAATGGTGGTCCAGATGGTGATGATGGTGGTGACGCCGATCAGAATACCCAGGGTGGTCAGAATGGAGCGCATCTTGTGGGCAATGATGGACTGCCAGGCCATGCCCGTGTATTCACCCAGCAGGGCAAAACTGTCGCGTATCATACGGCGGCCTCGTGCTCCACCGTCTCGTCGGAGACGATGCGTCCGTCCCGCAGACGAATGATACGTTTACTTTTGCGGGCGATTTCTTCTTCGTGGGTAACCACGATAATGGTATTGCCCGCGGCGTTTAGATCGGCAAAAAGTTTCATGATCTCCTCACCGGTGGTGGAGTCCAGGTTGCCCGTGGGTTCATCGGCCAGGATGATGGAGGGATTATTGACCAGGGCGCGGGCGATGGCCACCCGCTGCCGTTGTCCGCCGGAAAGTTCGTTGGGTTTATGATCCATGCGATCGCCGAGGCCCACCTTTTCCAGGGTTTCCCGGGCAATGATGCGCCTTTCGGCCTTGGGGACGCCTTTGTATATCAGCGGCAGTTCCACGTTATGCAGGGCGTCGGCCCGGGGCAGCAGGTTGAATGTCTGGAAAACAAAACCGATTTCCTTGTTACGGATGGTGGCCAGTTCGTCGTCGGAGAGGCTGGCCACCGCCTGGCCGTTCAGGGTATATGAGCCGGATGTGGGCACATCGAGACAGCCGATGATGTTCATCAATGTCGATTTTCCTGAGCCCGAGGGGCCCATGATGGCCACATATTCATTGCGCTCAATCGACAGACTTATCTCGTTAAGGGCCAAAACCCGCACCGTGCCCAGCAGATATTTTTTGCTAAGAGCGCGGATATCAATCAGCATTTTCTTTTTCCTTTTTCTCCGAAACCTTGTCGCCGTCTTTAAGCAACTTGCTCAGGATTTTAAAAGGGCCGGTGATTACGCGTTCACCCTCGTTCAGTCCGCTGATCACCTGGTAATAGTCATCGTCGCTGATGCCCAGCTTAACCGGTTTGGCCCGGGCCATGCCGTCCTCTTCCACAAAAACCACTTCCACCATTTTATTTTTAGCCCTGTTTGCGGAGGAGGGGGCGCGCTCTTCCACGCCGACTTTTTTCTTTAGGCGGCCCGCTTCGCGCACGGTAACGGCCTGTATCGGCACGCGCACCACATCATCCACCCTTTGGGTATAGACATCCACCGTGGTGCTCATACCCGGCCGGAAACGAGCCGCGGCGTTGTCGATGGTGACGGTTACTTCAAAGTTGGTAATCTCTTCCTGGGTGCCCAGCCCTTTGGTGATGGCCGAGTTGGCAATCTCGGTGACATAGCCGCGGAAAAGGGTATCGGGGAAAGCGTCCAGTTCCACGTCGGCCGAGTCGCCGATCTGGATATTGACTACTTCGTTTTCATCCACCTCAATCAATGATTCCATCACCGACAGGTCGGAAACGACCATGATGACGTCTTCCTGAAAGGTGGCGCCGATGGCCATCTCGCCCACCTCCTTGTTCAGTTTGGTGATCACGCCATCCATGGAAGCGTATAGTTTGGTTTTGTTAAGCTGATCACGGGCTTCATCGCGTGAGGCTTCGTTCTGTTCGCGGGTGGCCCGGGCGGCCATCAGCGCCGCTTCGCTGGCTTCAAGATCCGCCGGAGAGATCAGATGCTGATCAAACAGCAATTTGTTGCGGTTATAATCGCTTTGGGCTTTTTTTTCATTGGCCAGGGCGCCCAGCAGGGCGGACTCCGCCCGCTTTAGCGCCGCCGCGTATTGCTCGCTATCCAGCCGTACCAGCAGTTGACCCTTTTTTACCCGCTGGCCTTCCTTGGCGTAAATATTCAGTATTTTGCCGGAAACATTGGCACTGATATTTACTTCCATGGCCGGTTTTATACGTCCCGATCCGGTGACTTTTTTGATGACCGTACCCCGTGTTGCCTTTTCAATGGTTACCGGCGTCCCTATTTCTTTTTGTAATAGATTCAGGGCCATGACCGCTCCCACCAGTATAATAAAAGCGGCGATTATGAGATACTTCTTCATCCGTTTGTCCTCCGTCTGAGACGGTTTATTGTTGAGCCATTATTTTTTGCTCGATCACACCCAGTTCCGCATCCAGCTTGGAGAGGGTAATCATGGCATTGTATTGCGCG
>JALXBH010000302.1 GCA_026991535.1 Calditrichia bacterium
TGATAAACACGGAGGCGTTAAAAACGGAAACCAGCAACACCCGGCGGAACAGACTGTTTTCGCGCACGATGCCCAGGGATTGTCTAAGATAGGCGCTCAGGGCCGGAGCCGGCTTAAAATCACTGAGCCGGGTTTCGCGCATATAGATAAAGCCCAGTCCGGCAACGGCAAAGGCGGCGGCGGTTACCAAAAAAAGCAGACCGTAGCCATGCAGGGCGGTTTCGGAGGTGCGACTGAGCAGCTCCCGGGCCAGCCATCCGGCCAGGATGCCCGCCAGACCGCCGGTCAGATTGTTAAGGCCGAAAAAACGTCCCCGCCTCTCCGGTGAAACGGTGGTACTCAGCAGATAGGAGTATACCAGTTGGCCCATGGAACCGGCCATAAAAAAGAGCATCAGCAGGCCAAAGGCCAGGATAACGGTCAGCCCGGGGTTGGAGTCGGCCAGAAACCAGACCACAAAGCCCATGATGAACCAGACCAGGCTGCGCAGATAGATGGCCCCGACCAGATATTTCTTTTTGCAGGGCCGCCGGCTGAGAAAATGGGCCAGCAACAGTTGCGGCGCCACCACGCCTATCCGTTGAATGGTGGAAAGCAGTCCCACCAAAATTTGCGACCCCGTCAGCGAGTAAATAAAAGAGGGCAGGATGGAGTTTTCCTGAGAAAAGGCAGAGCCGAACTTAAAAAAGGTTCCATGCCAGATACCGGCGATTATATTGCGCTTTTCATTGGGCCAGCTTGTCCGGCCGTTTGGCTCCTTCATCCCTGTTGAGGAGATTCAAATTTACCCGTGGCCGGGTTCAGTTTTAAAAAAGCGGCCAGACCCTGCTCCTGCAAGGCTTGCTCGATTTCGGGCAATGACTTTGCCCGGCTCAGATAGATATGGATGCCACGCTCCGGCATCCGTTTTAAAGCGCCCTTGCCTATAGAGTGAATGATGATGGCCCGGCAATCGGCAATGGTTTCCTGTATGCGGCGACCCTTGCCGGGAATATCGTGGCCGGGTACGGGGTTTTCTCTTTTTTCCACGGGAGTAAGCCTGCCGTTTTCAAGTTCGTAAACGGCAAAGTAGCGGCTCTCACCAAAATGGTTGGTATTAAAGGTGTTGTCGGCAGTCAGTCCGATAGCGATACGCATGACGGTCTCCGTAGTTTATGTTTCCATTTTGGATGAAGCTGCAAGGCTTTTGTGACATAAATTCCTTAAAATTATTCCCGTTTAGCCGGAGCCTGCCCATAAGTCTGTAAAACAAGGTATAAAAATAGTTACACATAAAATATAGGAGAAAAAAATGACTAAAACCCTTCGGTATATGCCCTTGTTGTTGGTGTTGTTTTGTACCCTGCCGGTACCGGCCTCGGAGAAGCCCATTTATAAATTAACCATCGACGCGCCGGTGGAAGCGGTTTATGATTCGCTTTACGCCGCCCTGGAAAATGAACGCTTTTTTGTGGTGTTCGAAGCCAATATCCTGAAGAATATTTCCCGCTTTGCCGAACGCTGGGGCGAAGACTTCAATAAAAGTAAACTGACCGCCCTGCGCAGCATGGTGTTCTGCAACGGCTGGTATGCCAACAAGGTAAGCGGCGAAGACCCGGAGATGACGGCCCTGTGCCCCTTAAGCGCTACCCTGATCGAAACGGGAGGCCGTACCACCATACTGTTTGTCAAACCCGCTTTTTTGGCAAAAGGCAGCCCGGCGGAAGAAACCCTGAGGGAGGTGCAGAGTACTGTTATCGGGGCTTTTGAAAAAACCGCCGCACTTTTTAAGTGAAAATAGCCATCGGCGGGCTGATATCCTTATTCCGTCCGTTGTTTATGCCATATAGCCTTAATGCTGTCAATATGGCATCGTTGCTCCGGTTTTGTGAATTTGCCCTAAGCCCTTGTTATTATTGAAGTGATCTGTATTTTTTGTGTTGGCATCATAGTTGCAGAGTAAGGGGCAAAATGAAATCAAATTCTCAGATAAGGAGGAACTAATAAAATGGGAAAAATAATAGGAATTGACCTGGGAACAACCAACTCGGTTGTATCCGTAATGGAAGGCGGAGAGCCGGTAGTTATACCCAACTCCGAAGGAACGCGTACAACCCCGTCGGTTGTGGCATTTACGAAAAAAGGCGAACGATTGGTGGGCGCCCCGGCCAAGCGCCAGGCGGTTACCAATCCTGAAAACACGATTTTTTCGATCAAGCGCTTTATGGGGCGTTTTTATAACGAGGTAGAGACCGAAATCCACGAGGTGCCCTATAAAGTGGTAAAAGGAAAAAATGATGTGGTTATGGTGGATGTGGGTGATAAGCAATATTCTCCCCCTGAAATCTCGGCCATGATCCTGCAAAAAATGAAGCAGACGGCGGAAGATTATCTCGGTGAAAAAGTAACCGAGGCGGTTATTACCGTTCCCGCTTACTTTAATGACGCCCAGCGTCAGGCCACCAAGGATGCCGGTAAGATTGCCGGTTTGGAAGTGAAGCGGATTATCAACGAACCGACAGCCGCCGCATTGGCTTACGGTCTGGATAAAAAGAAAGAAGAAAAGGTTGCCGTGTTTGACCTGGGTGGCGGTACTTTCGATATCTCCATTCTGGAAATCGGTGACAACGTGGTTGAGGTTAAATCCACCAACGGGGATACCCATCTCGGTGGTGACGACTTTGATCAGCGCCTGATCGACTATCTGGCCGATGAATTTAAAAAAGAAGAGGGCGTGGATCTGCGTAAAGACCCCATGGCCCTGCAACGGCTGAAGGAAGCGGCGGAAAAGGCAAAAATCGAATTGTCTTCCTCCACTTCCACCGAGGTGAACCTGCCCTTTGTCACGGCCACGGAAAGCGGCCCCAAGCACCTGAATATCACGGTGACGCGCGCTAAGTTCGAGCAAATTTGCGAAGACCTGATTCAGCGCACGCTGGAGCCCTGCCGTCTGGCCCTGAAGGATGCCGGTTTATCAACCTCGCAAATCGATGAGGTGATTCTGGTGGGTGGTTCCACCCGTATCCCCAAGGTACAGGAAGTGGTTAAGGAGTTCTTTGGCAAGGAGCCCCATCGCGGCGTGAACCCCGATGAAGTTGTGGCTATCGGCGCCGGTATTCAGGGAGCCGTATTGACCGGTGAAGTGAACGACATCCTGCTGTTGGATGTTATTCCCCTTTCGCTGGGTATCGAAACCCTGGGCAATGTGTCCACCAAGCTGATTGAAGCCAATACCACGATCCCGACCAAGAAGTCGCAAATATTCTCCACCGCGGCCGATAACCAGACCTCGGTTGAGATTCATGTGCTGCAGGGTGAGCGTCAGATGGCCGCCGATAACCGTTCCCTGGGCCGTTTTATTCTGGACGGCATACCCCCGGCACCGCGTGGCGTGCCTCAGGTTGAGGTAACCTTTGACGTGGACGCCAACGGTATTCTGAACGTTTCGGCCAAGGATAAGGCCAGCGGCAAGGAACAATCCATACGTATCGAGGCTTCCAGCGGACTGAGTGAAGCGGAAGTGGAAAAAATGCGTAAGGATGCCCAGGCCCACGCCGCCGAGGATAAGCGCAAGCGCGAGGAGATCGATACGCGCAACCAGGCCGACTCTCTGGTTTACCAAACCGAGAAGCAGCTTAAGGAGATGGCCGATAAGATTGCCGATGAGGATAAGACAAAAATCGAAACGGCCATCGGCCGCCTGAAGGAATCGCTGAAAGGTTCCAATATCGATGAGATCAAATCGGCGATGGATGCGGCCAATAGCGCCTGGAATGAAGCCGCTCAGAAAATGTATGGCAGCGGACAGGGTCCCGAACAACCGGGTGCCGGTGCCGCCGGAGCCCAGGCGGGCGCCGAAAGCGCGGAAGAAGCCAAAGACGGTGATTCCGTGGAAGATGCCGACTATGAAGTGGTGGACGATGATAAAAAATAAGCGTTTAGCTTAACTGAAAATTAAACCCCGGTCAGGCCTGGCCGGGGTTTTTTTGTTTGTACCCGTATAATATTTCCGGCTGTCTTTTGTATCCTTTCCCCACTTTTCGTATCTATAATGTTGTTCGGTTTTGACTTATGTAAACATACTATAACAAGGAGAGGCTTTGGAAGTTCTGGGATATATCGGTGCCCTGGTTATCGGTTTGGTTTTGGGGCTAATCGGTGGCGGGGGGTCTATTTTAACCGTACCCGTACTGGTCTTTTTGTTGGATGTGGAGCCCATTGTGGCCACGGCCTATTCCTTGTTTATTGTGGGCATCGGCGCCCTGGCCGGTTCGTTTCAATACTACCGGCGGGGGCAGGTGGCTCTTAAAACCGGAATTGTTTTTGCCATTCCCGCGTTTATGGCTGTGTTTGCCACCCGGCGTTTTATCATCCCCGCCATTCCCGATCCCATCGGTGATCTGGGCTTTATGGTATTGACCAGGGATATGGCGGTGATGCTGTTGTTTGCCCTGTTGATGATCACGGCCAGCATCTCCATGATCCGCGGGCGAAAAATAAAGGAGGTCAGCACCGACCATAAAATGAATGTTCCGCTGATCGCCGTTGAGGGGATTGTGGTCGGTGTGCTGACCGGTCTGGTGGGCGCCGGTGGCGGATTTCTGATTATCCCGGCCCTGGTGGTTCTGGCCCATCTGCCCATGAAGGAGGCGGTAGGCACATCGCTGATGATCATCGCCGTGAAATCGCTGATCGGCTTTTTGGGAGATATCGGACAAATGCCCATTGACTGGCTGTTCCTGACTTTTTTTGCCCTGCTAACCATCGCCGGTATTTTTATGGGACTGCAACTTTCGCATAAAATCAGCGGCGCCCGCCTGAAACCGGTTTTCGGCTGGTTTGTTTTGGTGATGGGTACCTTTATCCTGATCCGGGAAGTTATGGCCTGAGGGAGAGGGAGTAATACAAAATAAAAAATACAAAATATAAAATAGAAAATAAGAAGTAAAAGCAGGAAGGAGTTCAATATGTATTTTGAGCGTATTTATGAAGAGGGACTGGCCCAGGCCAGTTATCTGATCGGTTGCCAGGCGACCAAGGAGGCCATTGTCATCGATCCCAAGCGGGATATCGACACCTACCTGGAGATAGCCAGGCGAAAGAATTTTAATATCACCCATGTCACGGAAACCCATATTCATGCAGATTTCCTCAGTGGCAGCCGCGAACTGGCCCGTGTCACCGGCGCCACCATGCTGCTTTCCGATGAAGGCGGTCCGGACTGGCAATATCAGTTTGAACATGAAGGGCTGAAGGACGGCGATACGTTTATGGTGGGCAATGTGAAGTTTGAGGTGATGCATTCACCGGGACATACCCCGGAGCATATCTCCTTTCTGCTGACCGATACCCCGGCTTCGGCCAAACCCAGCATGATTTTTACCGGAGACTTTGTTTTTGTGGGTGATGTGGGCCGTCCCGATCTGCTGGAAGCGGCCGCCGGTATTAAGGGCTCGCGTATTGTGGGCGCCAAACAGATGTTCGAGTCGCTGAAGCGTTTTAAAGCCCTGCCGGATTATATACAGGTCTGGCCGGGACATGGCGCCGGTTCCGCCTGCGGCAAGGCCCTGGGCGCCGTGCCGGGTTCCACCGTCGGTTATGAAAAGATCGCCAACTGGGCCCTGCAATATGACGAGGAAGAACCTTTTGTAAAGGCTTTGCTGGAAGGCCAGCCCGAGCCGCCGAAATACTTTGCCATGATGAAAAAACTGAACAAGGTGGAGCGTACCATCCTGACCCAGGTGCCGCGCATCGAAGAGTGGACTAAAGAGCGCCTGCAAAAAGCGCTGGATGAAAATATGACCGTCATCGATACGCGCAGCAAGATGCTGTTTGCCTACGGACACATTCCGGGAACGATCAATATTCAAAATAATAACGCTTTTTCCAATTGGGCCGGCTGGTTGCTTGACTACGACGAGCCGGTGGCCGTTATCTGCGGCGCGCATGAAATCGATGAGATCACCCGTAAACTGATGCGTATCGGGCTGGATAATCTGGTGGGCTATTTTACCGATATCGACGGCTGGATAGAGGAACACCCCATGCAGCGGCTCAATCATATCGAACCCCATGAACTGGAAGGGGTGCTGAAAAGGAACAACGCCGTGGTTGTGGACGTGCGTGGTATTAACGAATATAACGCCGGGCATATTAAAGACGCCCTGCATATTCAATTGGGCGATTTGCCGAATCGTTTAAACGAACTGGACAAGGATAAAAACATTATCATGCACTGTGCCGGCGGAGACCGTTCCAGCACGGCCTGCAGTATTTTGCAAAAGCATGGATTTAAGAATGTCATCAATCTGGCCGGGGGCTACGGCGCCTGGATGGAAATGGTTTTATCCTGATACGGGAATGATGTGAAATGAAGCCGCGGCCTCTGGTTTGCGGCTTTTTTTATGTCCGGATTCATCTTTTGCCCTGATAGAATTTCCGGGGCCGGAAAAAGGAAAGTCTCATTTGATTCTGCAATGCCTTTGTATTATGATGAAATATCATGATGGAGGTTGCGTATGGGTTTGTTGTGGGGTATTGATCTGGGGGGCACAAAAACGGAGTGCGTGGTGCTCAGGGCCGGCGATAAGGAGATATTGGCCCGGAAGCGCACGGCCACGCCGGTTGAGGCGGGTTATGGGGCCATCCTGCTAAATATCCGCCGTTTGATGCACACGGTGGCCCGGGAAAATCGTTTTCCCCTTCCGCAAACGGTGGGCATCGGCACGCCGGGTACCTTGGACCGGGAAACGGAAACTTTAAAAAACAGCAACACCACCGTCCTTAACGGTAAGCCGCTTCTTAAAGAGCTGGAAGATACCCTGGATATGAAGGTGATTCTGGAAAATGACGCCAATTGTTTTGCCCTCGCCGAAAGCACTCTGGGGGTGGTGCGCAAGGTTCTCCCCCAAGCACAAACGGTGTTTGGTGTTATTCTGGGTACGGGCGTGGGAGGGGGTATGGTGTGCGATGGTCGTGTGTGGAAAGGACGGCATGGCATTGCCGGGGAATGGGGCCACAATCCGCTGCTTGAGAATGGTGATGCCTGTTATTGCGGGCGGCGGGGCTGTGTGGAAACGGTGATCAGCGGTCCGGCGCTGGAGCGTTTTTACCGGCAACAAAGCGGCTGCCGGCGCTCCCTGAAAGAGATCGTTTCCTTAACGCCAACCGATGCGGCGGCGCGGGCCACCCTGGAACGGTTGGTTTTTTTTCTGGGCAAGGCGCTGGCCGTTGTGGTCAATATTCTTGATCCGGATGTCATCATTCTGGGCGGGGGCGTGGGGAATGTACCGGCCCTGTATGAACAGGTTCCCGCCGCCTTATCAGCCTGGATGTTTAATGACAGGCTCACCACCCCTTTGTTAAAACCGGCCCTGGGTGATAGCGCCGGAGTGCTGGGGGCCGCATTGTTACAGGCCTGAAAATGACCGGAATAACTTATTGGCCGGGGCGGACATCGGCGAAAATAAATCCGTCCCGCTCCACGACCGGACCAACGGTTACGGCGATGGCTTCGCGGAACATGGGGGCGTCGTAGACAAAAGTATGAAACTCGCCGTTTTCTCCGCAGGGATCGATGCCGGCGGGCAGATCCCTTAGAAGGTCTTCGTTATATTCTCTTCCGGCGAAGGTGGCGCTTAGCTTATTGGGATCAATACAGGTGATGACCGTTTTTAAACCGCCGGCGATCATTTCCCGGGCCAGGGCCGTGGTATCCTGTTGCCAAAGCGGAAAAATCGGGCGGATGCCGCTCTCCTTTAATTGCCGGACACGATAGGCCCGTATGTCCTCCAAAAACAGATCGCCAAAGGCAAAACCATCCACGCCCCTGTTTTTGGCCTTTTCCACAAAGCGCCCCATAATTTCTTCATAATCGGCATTGCTGCAGGGGTAGGGAATTTCGATGATATCCAGGGGCAGGGCCAGCCGTTCGGCCTGTAGTTTTAAAAGTTCCAGACGCACGGCATGCATGGCGGTGCGGGCAAATTTCTTGTTGACCGTGCAGAACAGCCCGGCGATTTCATAACGGGAATCCCGTAGCATGTGGTACAGGCTCCAGGCGCTGTCCTTGCCGGTGCTCCAGGAGATGAGTACTTTGTTCTTCAAGAGTCGTTCCTCTCCCCGCCGTTTTGGGCATGCCAGCCGTCAATGATGCTCTTGAGCCGGTCGAGGCCGTCGGTCAGCGCGGCGGGGCCGGGTTGCAAAATATCGGCGGATTTTATTTCGTATACATGTCCGTTCTTTACGGCGTTGACGTCGGCCCAGCCCGCTCTTTGGGCTACCTTTCCGGGGTGAAACTTGCGGCCGCACCAGGAGCCGATGATGATGTCCGGATTGCGGTCGATAACACTCGCCGGGTCTTTAATGATCCGGTTTTTGGCCAGGCTTTCCCGGGAAAGTTCCGGGAAGCATTCCCGCCCGCCGGCGATGACGATCAGCTCGGACACCCATTGGATGCCGGTGATGATGGGATCATACCATTCCTCAAAATAGACCAGCGGCCTGTGTTTGCGGTGGGCGGTCTGTTCCTTTATCCGCTCAATCTTTTGGCGTTGCTCCGCAATCCATTGTCCGGCCCGCTCCGTCCGGCCGATCATGGCCGCCAGCATGGCGATCATTTGAAATATCCCCTCCACCGAACGCTGGTTGAAAACATGCACGTTAACTCCGTGACGGATTAGTTCCGCCGCAATATCGGCCTGCAGGTCGGAGAACCCCAGTACCAGATCGGGCCTGAGATCGAGAATTTTATCGATTTTGGCGGAAGTAAAGGCGGAAACGCGGGGCTTCTCCCGGCGCGCCCGGGGAGGTCGCACGGTAAATCCGGAGATGCCGGCAATGCGATCCTCCTCACCAAGGATGTAAAGCATTTCCGTGGTTTCCTCGGTGAGGCAAACAATCCGCCGCGGATAAAGATCGTTTATAACAGTGTTTGTGTCCATGTGAGATAGGCCGGTTTAGGAATCACAGCCGCAGTTATCGCCGCAGCTTTCGGCCTCGCGGCTTAGCTCCACTTCCCGCGGATTGAAATCATCGGCGGTGCGCTCGCGCAACAGGGCAAACTCCGGCGGCGCTTCCGGGTAGGGGATGTAACAGTAATGCAGGCCGCCGTGTATCTGATCGATGGGCCGGCCCTTGACGTCAAACAGCTCTTCCACCGTAAAGGGGATGGTGCGGTCACGGGTGAACAGCTCCAGTTGCATACCGGGGCGCAGGGGATTGCGCGGCTCCACCTTCATCCACTTTTTTTCGGCGTCATAACCGCGGATGATTCCGGCAAAACGATAGATGGGCTGTTCGGCGCGGGTGCCGTCATATTTTTGGGCGGAACGGCCGGGATTGCCCTTGAGGAAACCGGCGATGTAGCCCTTGTTGGAGGCGGCAAAGACATCGGTGATATTTTCGGGATCGAAGGGACGCCCGGCGATCAGGTCGTCGGTGGCCCGGCGGTAGGCGCGGGCGATCAGGGCGGCGTAGTATACCGACTTGTTGCGGCCTTCCACCTTAAAACTGTCCACCCCGGCATCACGCAGCTCATCGAGATACTCAATGGCGCACAGGTCGCGGGCATTCATCAGATAGGTACCGTTCTCGTCCTCGTCCAGTTGCATGTATTCACCGGGACGGTCGGTTTCGGCCAGGTAGTAATCTCCCTGTATGGGCACATAGTTGTCACCCTGCTGGGTAACGGCCGGCTCAATACCCGCCCGTTGCGCATCCTTCAGCCAGCTTTGCGGTTGATTCTCTTCCTTTTTGTACATCTTATACTGCCAGCGGCAGGAGTGCGAACAGGTGCCCTGGTTGGGATCGCGGTAAGACATGTAGTTGGAAATGAGACACCGGCCGGAGTAGGCGATACAGATGGCGCCGTGGACAAAGGCCTCCAGTTCCAGATCCGGGCAATAATCGCGGATTTGCCGGATTTCCCGGATGGTCAGTTCCCGCGAAAGGATGATACGGCTGATCCCGATCTTTTCCCAGAATTTGGCGGTGGCGTAATTGACGGTGTTGGCCTGCACGGAAAGGTGTATCTCCTGCCCGGGATATTTCTCCTTCATCAGCATGATGATACCGGGATCGGACATGATCCAGGCGTCGGGCTGGGTTTCCTGCAGCAATTGACCGATGTAATTGATGAAAGGTTGTACCTTATGGTTGTGGGGCAGGATATTGGCCGTCAGATATACTTTTTTGTCCAGATTATGGGCGTAGTTTATGGCTTCGATGACGGTATCACGCTTAAAACCGTTTTCACGGGCGCGCAGGGAGAACATGGGGATGCCCAGATAGGTGGCGTCGGCGCCATAAGCATAGGCGTACTTCATCTTTTCAAAATCCCCGGCGGGCATCAGCAGTTCGATTTTTGATTTCATGATTTTCTCTGGTTGTGTTTTTGCGATGTTCGCTAAGAAGAACATTGCTCACGGGTAAAATATTTCAAAAAAGAGCAGGAAGGTAAACATTTTTTATGCGATGCGCAAAGTAGTTTTCCCGGATGCACGGGTAGAAGTATGCGGACAGATACCATTCCGTATATCAGGGAGTT
>JALXBH010000303.1 GCA_026991535.1 Calditrichia bacterium
GTATGGAAGAGGGCAAGGCTCTGGCCGACAAGATGGGTTATCCCGTTATCCTTAAGGCCGTGGCCGGTGGCGGCGGTCGCGGCATGCGCATCGTCAACAGCGTGGACGAGCTGGAGGTGAACTATCAGATGGCCTATGCCGAGGCCGAGGGCGCCTTTAACAACCCGGACCTCTATCTGGAAAAGTTTATAAAAAACCCCCGTCATATTGAAATTCAGGTTATGGCCGATCAGCATGGCAATGTGGTGCATCTGGGTGAGCGTGAATGCAGCATTCAGCGCCGTCATCAAAAACTGTTGGAAGAAGCCCCCTCGGCGGTGGTGGATGAGAAGTTGCGCCGGGCCATGGGCGAAGTGGCTGTTGCCGGGGCCAAAAGGGTGAACTATGAGGGCGCGGGCACCATCGAGTTTTTACTGGACGCCGATAAGAACTTCTATTTTATGGAAATGAATACCCGTATACAGGTGGAGCATCCTGTAACCGAGGAGATATGCGGCCGCGATTTGTTGAAGGATCAAATACGCGTTGCGGCGGGGGAGCCGCTGGGCTATGAGCAAAAAGATGTTGAGATAAAGGGCCATGCCATTGAATGCCGCATCAATGCCGAGGACTGGGAGCGTAACTTTATGCCCAATCCGGGTGAAATTACCAGCTTTCATATGCCGGGCGGGCCGGGGGTGCGGGTGGACTCGCATGCCTATCAGCGTTATGTTATTCCACCCTATTACGACTCTCTGGTGGCCAAGCTGATATGCCACGGGGCCGATCGTGCGGAAGCTCTTAGCAGAATGAACCGGGCGCTCAATGAGTTTGTTATCGAAGGGGTTAAAACAACCCTGCCCTTTCATGCAAAACTAATCAATCACCGCAAATTCATCGAAGCCGACTTTGATACCGGCTTCCTGGACAGAACAAATTTACTTGAAGAAGGAGAGGCCTGATGAACATACCTGACGATTTGAAGTACACGAAGGATCATGAGTGGGTACGCCTCGAGGGAGATACGGCTACCGTGGGCATTACCGATTATGCCCAGGGTGAGCTGGGAGATGTGGTTTTTGTGGAACTCCCCGCCGTGGGGGACCAGGTTAGTGCAAACGATACCTTTGGCACCATAGAAGCGGTTAAGGCCGTGGCCGATCTGTACAGTCCGCTGGATGGCGAGGTGGTGGAAGTGAACGAAGCCCTGGAAGACGCTCCGGATACGGTAAACAACGATCCTTACGGCGCGGGATGGATGGTGAAGGTAAAGGTGGCTGATAGCGGCGCCTACGAGAACCTGCTTTCCGCCGATGACTACCGGGAACATATAGGGTAACGCCCTGAACGATTATGCCAAAAATTCTTGTCGCGGATGATAATCAGGATATGCTGGATACGCTGAGCCGTATCTTTGTGCTGTATGAGTTTGAGGTAATCACCGTGCTCAACGGTAAGGAGGCTATCCGTAAAGCCCGCGACGAGCATCCGGATCTGATTATTCTGGATGGAATGATGCCAGAAATGGATGGTTTTGACACTTGTAAAATTTTAAAGGCGGATGTGCGCACCCGCGACATCCCGGTGGTCTTTCTGACCGCCAATTATATCGAGCTGCATCACCGTTTAAAAGGGCTGGAGCTGGGCGCGGATGACTATCTGCTAAAACCCTTTAATTCGCGGGAACTGGTGGTACGCATTAAGTCCATACTTAAACGGTCGGAGCTGACTCAGCGCCTGCGTACCGAAAACAATGTGCTGGTGGAGCAAAACCAGACCATAGAAAAGAGGCTGAATAAAATTGAGGCCGACGCGCCGGGCGGCACGCATTTGATCGTTGATCCCGAAACAGGGCTGTATACCTATGCCTTTTTTCTGGAGCATCTTAAAAATGAATTGGATCGACTGAAAAGATACGATCATCGTCTTTCGGTGGCCTTGATTTCGATCCAGAAAAAAGAAAAATTAAAGGATTTGCTGGGCATCCATCTTTTTAATTTTTTGGTGATTAAGATCGCCAACTTTATTTTAAAAATGATGCGCGCGGCGGATATTCTGGCCTTTAAAAAAGATGAGGGATTTTATCTGCTGTTGCCCGAAACGGAAAAGGAAGGCGCTCAAAAAAAAATCAGCCTTATCCGCCGGGCGATTGAGGAACAGCAGTATCTCGATGAGGATATGATAAACAGTCTGCAGGTGTCCAAGAAAAAGATTGCCGATTTGTCGAAGATCCATTTCTTTTGCCATCTCATGGCCTTAACCGCGGAAAGCGGGGCCGTGCCGGACGCCGATGAACTGTTGCGTGTTTTAAAATCCGATAGTCATTGTCTTGAAAGAACCCGGGAAATCAACCAAAAGGGATAAATTATGTCGAAGCATAAAATACTTCTCGCAGATGACAACCCCAGCGTTTTAAAGCTGCTGGAGATCATTCTGAAGAAGCAGGGACATGAAATCGTTGTGGCTGAAAATGGGGAAGCGGCCTTTGAACTGGCCAATAAGGAAAAACCCGATCTGATAATTTCCGACATGATGATGCCTCAGATGGATGGCCTGGAGTTTTGCTGGATGATCCGCGAAAACTCGGAAATTCCCACGGTACCGTTCATTTTTCTCACCTCTTTCAAAGATGATGAAACGGAAGTTCGCGGTTTTAGGGCCGGCGCCGACAAGTTTTTAACCAAGCCGATAGAAAGAGCCGACCTGCTCGAAGCCGTGGAACAGCTTCTGTCCCGTCATGACCGCCTGGTACAGGCCTCCGGAGCAGACGCCATCAGCGGTGATTTGAAGGATCTTTCCATTGTGGAGGTGGTGCAGATGATGAACCTGAATAAAAAATCGGGCATCCTGCACATTCATGGAAATATCGAAGGGAAAATTTATCTGAAGGACGGACATATCTTTGCCGCGGCCTGTGGCGAAAAGTCGGGCGAAGACGCCGTCTATGACCTGGTGGAAAATGCCACCGGTCAGTTTAATTTTGAGATCGCCGAAATAGATGTCGATCGTAATGTGGAGCTTTCGACCATGAATGTCATCATGGAAGCCTGCCGCATTATGGATGAAAGAAAAGCCAATGAAAGTTGAGAATGTATAAAATACTGGTTACGGACCCTCTGCGGCAAAATGCGCTGCAAATTTTTGAAGAAGCGCCGGATGTTCATTATGAAACACATTACGGCCTGAGTGAAGATGAACTGATTGAAAAAATAAAGCCGTTTAACGCTGTTTTGGTGCGCAGCGCCACGCAGATTTCCGCGAAAATTATCGCCGCCGCCGAAAACCTTAAGGTTATCGGACGGGCCGGCTCCGGCCTGGATAATATTGATGTGAAGGCTGCGGAAAAGAAAGGTATTAAGGTACTAAACACACCGGGAACCAATGCCCCCGCCGTGGCTGAAATGACCATCGCCTGTCTTTTTGCCGTGGCGCGGAACATTGCCCGCGCGGATCATACCATGAAGCAGGGGCTGTGGGAGAAAAAAGCTTTTTCCGGCATTGAACTGAATGAACGCACCCTGGGCATTGTCGGCTGTGGTACCATCGGTAAAAGCGTGGCCCGCAAGGCCTATGCCCTGGGCATGCAGATAGTGGTTTACAACCGCTCCCGCGTGGAAATGGACGATGTACCCTTTGAACAGATCGGCCTGGACGACCTGTTGCGGCGTGCCGATTTCGTTTCCCTGCATCTGGCCTTGTCGGAAGAGACCCGCGGGCTTCTGGGCGATAGGGAGTTGGCCCTGATGAAAAAAGACAGCTATCTGATCAATACCTCGCGCGGGGAAATTGTGGATGAACAGGCGCTGTTGAGCCATCTGGAGAAAGGACATCTGGCCGGGGCGGCCCTGGATGTGTTTTGCAATGAACCGGACTATAACAAGCAACTGGCCGCTAACGCGAAAGTGGTGGCCACGCCCCATATCGGAGCGGTGACCAAAGAATCCCAGGAACGGGTTGGCGTGCGTATCGCCGATTTGACCCTGGAATTCCTGCGTTCCAAGTATATCTTTCTATAATAAAAAAAAAATAAAAGCAGGAGTCCCAAAGATGTTGAAAGAACAATTTAAATTAAAAGTCGGTTTGGCGGAAATGTTAAAGGGTGGCGTTATCATGGATGTGACCAATGCCGATCAGGCAAAAATTGCCGAGGACGCCGGCGCCGTGGCGGTTATGGCCCTGGAACGCATACCGGCCGATATCCGGGCCGATGGCGGCGTGGCCCGCATGTCCAATCCTAAAATGATTAAGGATATACAAAAGGCGGTCACCATTCCCGTAATGGCCAAGTGCCGCATCGGACATTTTGCCGAAGCGCAGGTTCTGCAAACCCTGGGCATCGATTTTATAGATGAAAGCGAAGTGCTGACGCCCGCCGATGAAGACAATCACATCTGGAAACATGATTTTAAAATACCCTTTGTGTGCGGTTGCCGTAACCTGGGCGAGGCTCTACGCCGTATTTCCGAAGGGGCGGCCATGATCCGTACAAAAGGCGAAGCGGGGTCGGGAAACATTGTGGAAGCGGTGCGGCACATGCGGCGGGTACAGTCCGAAATAAAACATGTGGCCACCCTGGATAAACATGAACGCGTGGCTTTTGCCAAAAATATCGGCGCATCCCTGGAACTGGTACAGTATGTGGGCGAACATGGCAAACTGCCCGTTCCCAACTTTGCCGCGGGGGGCGTGGCCACGCCGGCCGACGCATCGCTGATGATGCAGCTTGGCGCCGAAACCGTTTTTGTGGGCAGCGGAATTTTTAAATCTTCCGATCCCGAGGCGCGGGCCAAGGCCATTGTTACGGCCACCACCCACTATGATGATCCCGATGTGGTGTGCAAGGCCAGTGAAAGCCTTGGCGAGGCCATGCCCGGAATAGAGATAAGCTCCATCCCGGAGAATGAAATGCTTCAGAACCGGGGTTGGTAGTTGGCCCGCATTGGCGTTTTGGCCCTGCAGGGCGATTTTGAAAAACACAGTCTGATGATCGAACAATTGGGGCATCAGGCTGTTGCGGTGAAAAAAAAGGAACATCTGTCCGGGTGCGACCGGCTGATTATGCCCGGAGGGGAATCCACGGCGATTCTTAAGCTGATAGACCGTTTAGGGATGCGTGACACGCTGGAAAAGTTTATTGCCGGACATCCCGTTATGGGAACCTGTGCCGGGTTAATCATGCTGGCCCGGCAGGCCGACCGTCTGCCTGTGCCCCCGTTTGCCGCCATTGATATCCTCGTACAACGCAATGCCTATGGCCGGCAGATCGACTCCTTTATCGACCGTATTGATGTTGACTTTGACGGTTGTAATAAACAAATGGAGGCGGTTTTTATCCGCGCGCCGAAGATAGTGGCACTGGGGCCGGAGGTACGGGTGATGGCCCGTCATAAGCAGGATGTGGTGCTGGCCCGTCAAAAACATATTATGGTCGCCAGCTTTCATCCCGAGTTAACGGAGGATGGCGCCCTGCATGACTTTTTTATAAACAAACTTTGATGATGGATATGATACTGGTGCATTGCACCCTGCCGGACAGAGACACGGCGCAAAAAATCGCGCGTGCCGTGCTGGATGAACATCTGGCTGCCTGTTGTACGATAACACAACCCGTTCTCTCACTTTATCACTGGCAGGGAAAGGTGGAACAAAGCGAGGAAACGCTGATGCTGATAAAAACCGTCCGTCGCCATTTTGACGCTTTGGATGCTCTGATACGCAAAATGCACCCCTATGAAGTTCCTGAGATTATCGCTCATAAAATTGACCATGCGTCCGATGCTTATGGTCAATGGATAGAATCAAGTGTGAGAGAGACATGACCATAGACATTTCACCCATTCTGGCAGATAAAACATCGGGTTCCTACAGTTATACGGTAAAAATTCTAAAACGCATTTCGGAGTTTATTAAAAACGAAGGCGCCGCTCTTTCCCCGGAAGCTTTGTTTGAAGAGGTGCATCAGGCCGGCCGGCGGCTGATAAAGGCCCAGCCCAATATGGTGCTGGTTCGCCGCTATAACAATCAACTGATCTCATTTTATAAGCGTACGCTGAAATCCGGTAAAAACGACAAAGAACTGCGCGCGGCCCTGGTGGAAAAGATTGAAGAACTTCTGGCTGAAATGGAGAGCAGTCTGGAAGTTATTGCCCGCAGCGGCACCAAAGTGATTACCAATTTCAACAAGATCATGACCATCAGCAACAGCACCGCCGTAAGGCGCATCCTGGAAGAGGCCATACGTCAAAAACGAAAGTTTGAGGTCTATGTGGCGGTCAGTATGCCCCCGGGCGAGGGCACGCATCTGGCGGAATACCTGTCGCAAAGAGGCGTAAAGGTAACCGTGGTGGCCGATTCCCAGATTGGGGTGGTTATGGATGAAATGAATCTGGTTCTGGTGGGGGCCGACAGGCTTTATGAAGAGGGCTTTGTCAATAAGGCGGGCACGCTGCCCATGAGTCTGGTGGCCGACCAATACCATGTACCGGTTTATCTGGCCGCCGAAACAACAAAAGTACTCAGGGAATCCGAACGTACCATAAAGAATATCGGGGAAGAGGGCCGGGAAGTCTATCTACCTGAAAATAAGGAAATAAACGTAATAAATTACTATTATGAAAAGATTCCCTTCAGCGCCATTCGCAAGGTGATATGCGAAGAGGGCGTTTTTGAAGTACAGGAATTCCAAAGCTGGTATCTTGGAGATTGATTATGCCCAACAGCAGCATTTTTATTACCGAACTTAAGGATGAACAGTCCATCGACATACCCGGCGAGGTTATTAAGGGGCTTAGCCTGCAACCGGGCGACAAGGTGGAAGTGTTTATCAAGCGGATTCGTTCGCGCAGGCTGGATATAAAAATATCCCGCAACCCCCTGACTAAAATTCTGGATATCAAACCGTAGGCGCCCATGAAAAAAAGCAGCAATGTTTTTATAGACACATCGGCCTGGCTGGCCATATTAAACCCGGATGACGGCAGCCATGAAAAGGCGCGCGCTTATTATGCCGGACTGCTGGAGCGGGGCGCAAGGCTTTTTACAAATAACATTGTTTTGGATGAAACGCTGGACCGTCTGAAAAGAGAGATGGGTAACAAGGTGGCCATGGAGTTTATGGCTATCATCGATGAGGGCGTTTTAAGCCTTTCCATCCGCCTGGATTGGATTTCCCGCCGTGTCAGGCGCTCGGCCATAGAGTATCTGCTCAGCAGCCGCAATGACGACCTGACCCTGAACCACTTTTATATTCTGGAAACGCTCCGGCGTAAGCGGATAGATATTGTTTTTTCCTTTGATCGCGCCCTGCGGGCTTTCGACTTTCCAATCATGCCCCAGGGAGAATGATGATGTCCCGCCAGTATGTTGTGGTTACCGGGCTGAATGACGAGGCCACAGCCACGGCAATACGTTTTTATCGCGCAGGTATCCCCGTGATCCTGATGGACGTTGAAGATACGCCCCCCAGTATTTATGCCCATCGTAATTTCAGCCATCTCCTCACTTTGGGCCGTAAGGAACGTTTTGGCGTGGAGGCCCGTACCTTTGCCGACTACAGCTATCATACGCCGGCGGATATTAATGACAGCACCGCTTTTGTAAGCCGTTGTATTGCCGACCGTCTGATACCCTGTTTGCGGGAAGAAGAGTTGGCCGCGGTGGCCAGGGACAACGAACTGACGCTGCTGTGTTGCGTTCCGCTGCCATCAGCGCCCGCCGCGGTTACGGAGATATATGCTCTGGAAGGATGCCAGACGCCCCGTACACGTTATACGGTTGATTACAGCGGCATGGTTCTTTACCCCGCCCTGGAATATGAAACGACGGACGCCTCGATCTATGAAAGCGGCGGCCTTCTAAAAGCGCCTGTAGACGGAGTGGTGCAGACCATAAAGTCCGTTGGCGATGCCATACGCATTCATGAGCCGCTATTGCATCTAGACCGCCATAATGTCGAATCGGAAACGGAAGGTATATTGACGGGTATACTGCCCAGCGGATCATTTATAAAGGCGGGTACGGTGGTGGCCCGGGTGGAAAAAGGGGCGAAACATATAGAACGTTTGCCCGCGCAAAGCTGGGCCGTGGCCGGAGCATTTTTAGAACTCTTTTTTTATGAAAAAAAGTTGAAATAAATTTTTGATCTTTATGAAAAACACCGTATATTAAAAACTCTTTTGAACGGGAGCCAGTAGCTCAGCTGGTAGAGCAGCGGCCTTTTAAGCCGTTGGTCCTGGGTTCGAATCCCAGCTGGCTCACCATGGTTAAAGGGACTCTGTTACAGAGTCCCTTTTTTTATTTGTGGCAGGTACACATTCCGCCAATATTCAATAAATAGGCAGGCTACCGCCTTCCCTGCCGGGAAAAGGATTAATTTTCAGACAATAGTTTAATTTTTTTTAAATTTTCCTTGAAAATAGTATGCAATTCGTTTATTATTGTCACCTTTTGTACAGGAAATATTGACACGCTTCTTTAGGAGGATACATGAAAATTCACCAACTCCGCGAATATCTTGATGACTTTGACGAGCAGGCAGAAGTATTTGTAACCTTATACAGTATTGAAGGCTCTCAGGAAATCTACGAAATTACCAGCGCATCCAACAATGGCGGGCACCTTCAGCTTACCATTGACGAGGCCGATTCACATAGTGATATCGACTTTATGGATACCGATTACATGGATGAATAATTTTAGGCCTCGTTCCGCGAGGCTTTTTTTATGCCTTTTTACATGGAATGTGTAAATGAAACGCAAAATTTAAGCATTCCTCCAATAGCGCCGATCTTGTATTCAAATTTTGGAGAACACCTATGCAGCGCATTGATCTGAAAAGTCTTATCCGTCTCATTGATGACCAAAAGGATATTGAAAGTAACCTCATTCTGGATGAAGGTTGCGTGATTGAAGCGGAAGACCAAAAACCGCTGATAAAAGTTATAAACTATGTTATTAACTATCTGGCCGCGCTTACGGACAAACCCCTGGCCATATCGCTGGATTTAATGGCCGATGGTCCTTTGATGACTTTGATGGCTTATACGGACAAGACGCCGGAAAGCCCCCTCAGCCCGAATGTGGCCGAGGCCCTGACGGCCTATAAAGCCTCACTGATGGTTTTGGATGATTCGGGTAGTTATATTCAGATAAAAATTCAATTTAAAAAATAAGTCCCCGCTGTATCCTCTTTTTAGCATTTAACTTTTTTTTCGGGCTGTTCAGCTTAATACCTGTTTTTTTCATATCTTTACCCAATGAATACCAGGCGAAAAGTATATCTCTATACGGGAGGCTCTATTATTTTTTGGGCCGGTTCCGCCTCGGCCTTTAAGCAGGCCCTGGCCTCACTTACCCCCGTGATGCTTCTGTGGAGCGCCTCGCTGATATCTCTTGTTGTTTTGGCCCTGCTTCTTACCGCTCAAAAGCAGATATCCCTTTTGAAGAGTCTTAAGCCCTGGGAATGGGGCGGCTTATTGCTGTTGGGCGTGTTAAATCCTTATTTGTACTACATCATCCTTTTTAAGGCCTACGCCCTTCTGCCGGGCCAAATGGCCATGTCCCTTAACTATCTGTGGCCGGTGGTGCTTGCCCTGCTCTCCGTTCCCGTTTTAGGGCACACGCTCGGGTGGCGCAATATACTGGCCATAGGCCTTAGCTTTACAGGCGCCCTGATCATTGCCACCCGGGGTGAGATGCTGCAACTGCGTGGGGTAAGCATAACGGGGGTGGTGTTGGCCCTGGCAAGTACCGTCGTTTGGGCTTTTTACTGGCTGTTGAGCGCGCGTATCCAGGTGGCGGCCATTGTAAAGCTGTTTGTCGGTTTTCTTAGCGGCAGCCTGCTGACCCTGATATATGCCCTGTTTGCGCCGGGCAGTCTGCTTCCTCCTTCCGGCATACCCTGGCTTTCCATGCTATATGTGGGGCTTTTTGAAATGGGGCTTACTTTTTTTCTTTGGTTAAAAGCTCTTCAAATGGCCGATAATGCCGCCCGTGTCGGCAATCTGATCTATTTAACCCCATTTCTTTCGCTCTTTTTTCTGGCGCTTCTTTTAGATGAACCGATCTATAACAGCACCCTGGTCGGTCTGTTGGTTATCATTGCCGGTATTCTGGCCCAGCAGTATTGGAGTAACCGCCAACCGGAATGATCCGTTACATACAATAATCCTGTACTTGTGACCTAAAAGTTTGTTTGGTCACAGCATGTCAGACTCAGACGGCTATATTAAGTTTTTATTTTTAACAGACCGTCTCCGTGATACCGGCAGCCGGAAAACGTTTTTTAAGGAGAGATAATGCGCGCCTTTTATCTGATTTTACTTATTTGTGCTACTGCAATCCTGGCCAAAGAGGGGACGCAAATTTTTGAAAAAGCGGAGATCATCCTTCCCGTCCGGGGCAATGTCCCGGCCCAGATCTCCTTCCCGGAGAAGCGGCCATCGGTTGGCGCGTTTATGGAAGCCTTCCGCGCGCGCTACAACCTTGGCAATGAAAGCAGTTTTAAAGCAGTCTCCTCGCAGTACGATGAAACGGG
>JALXBH010000304.1 GCA_026991535.1 Calditrichia bacterium
TTACCGGGAAACATATTTTTCATAATCTCTCTGTTGTTCATTACGAAATTTGACAGTATAACGCAATATAATTACCCCCCCTAAAAAGGCAAATATAAATTCGATATTTTTTACATTTCCCGCTATTTGCTTTTACGGAAGAGTGATGACCAGGAAAGTATATCCACGCGCTACAAGGCGCAAGGTAAAATCAGGCCTCTTGGCGGTACGGGAAGAAAATGCCCGGGACAAAAAGCTGGCGATTTACATAAAACATATCCCCGGCTCCGTCACACAACCGGCGTTCGGCAGGGCGCCGGGTCTGGGCATAAAAATGCCGTCGTTCTACAAAAGGCTTTCCAGGCGGGTCATGATTTTACGGGTGGCGCCGCAACGCTCCATGGCAAAGGCCCGGGCCTTTTCCCCCGTTTGCTCCCGGTAACGTTCATCCTGTAGCAGGCGCGCCAGATGCAAATCAAAATCATCCTTGTTGGTAACCGGCAGGGCGCCGCCCACGCGCAACAGCTCCGTCGCCTCATAGGAGTTGGTGTGTTTGGGGCCAAACATCACCGGCAGACCGTATATGGCCGGTTCCATCACATTGTGGATGCCCTGTTTAAAGCTGCCCCCCACATAGGCCATGTGTCCGTATTTATACATATCCGCCAGGATGCCGATGGTATTGATGACGATGACCCGCTTTTCCACCCGGGCCAGCCCGTCCGTATAAAGGCGGTAGGGCACCCCCTCCAGCATGGCCAGCAATGTTTTCAGGTTGGCTTCGGAAACATCATGGGGGGCCAGAATTATTTTCAGATCGGGGAATATCTCCAGCTTTTCACGGATATCCGCCAAAACGTGGACCGCGTCCTGCGGCCACAAGCTGCCAAAAATCAGCACCCGCGCCTGCTCCGGCCAGTGCGGGTCCAGCAGATTCTTCTTTACCGCCTCCTCCTGGCGTATCAGCACCTGATCAAATTTTGTATCGCCCACCACCGTAACCTTTTTGCGGCCAAAATCCTGTTGCAGCCGTTGGGCATCCTCCGGACTGATGGCAAAAACATCATCCAGCATGCGGTAAACGGGACCCAGCAGACCGCGCGCCCACAGCGATGTGCGGCTGGAAGAGGATGAAAGCGAAGCATTGACCAGGGCCGTGTAGACCCCTTGTTTGCGGGCCACATGAATCTGGTTGGGCCAGACGTCATGTTTGGACACCAGCACCATATCGGGGCGGAAACGGCGATAGATTTTTTCCCAGATAAAGGGAAAATCCAAAGGCAGGTAGACAAACAGCCCCACGCCGGGAAAGCGCTTTACGTGGTTAAAACCGGATGGTGAAAAGAAGGAGACGACGATATGCGCCCCATGCCTTTGCTGAAATCTTTTGATGATCGGCTTCACATGCTCAAACTCGCCCATGGAGGCGGCATGTATCCAGACGCGCGGACGGCCGTCGTCACCCAAACGGCGGACATAGCCGGACAGGCGCGACAAAGTACGGAAGCGGGCATAAAAAGGCCGGCGGATGGAAGGCAGCATCCAGGCCACGGCGCTGCCCAGCAGGACAATCAGCGGCAAAAAAAGCCAGGTATACAGCCGACGCATTTATCGTTTCTCCAAAACACGAAACAGCGCCTTTTGCACCCGGTCCGGCGTGATGGCGCGCATGCAGTTAAAATGTATGAGGGGGCAGGAAGGCCGCCCCACATGGGAACAGGGCCGGCACCACTGGCTGTTGTTTTCCAGGATTTCCACCCGGGCGCGGAAAGGGAAAAAACCGAGATGGCGCGTGGTGGAACCGAAGATGGCCACCATGGGCGTGCCCACGGCGCTGGCCATGTGCATCACGCCGGAATCGTTGCAGATCAGGGCGTCGGCCCGCCGGATCAGCGCCGCCGATTCCAGCAGGGAGAGTCGTCCGGCCATGTTGATTACCCGGTCGTCGATCTCCAGTGCCTTTACCATATTCCGCTCATCCCGCCCGCCGATCAGCACAAAGCGGTGGGGATACTTAGCCAGCAGTTCCGGCAGCAGCTTCCGCCAATACTCCATGGGCCACATTTTGGTATGGAAACCGGCGCCGGGCGCCAGGCAAATCAGCGGCGCGCCCGCGGCTATCTTTTCGCTTACCTCCTTCTCCAACTCGTCCGGCCAAAACAGTTCCAGCCCCCGGCCGTCATCTTTAACGCCGCTCTCCTCACCTACCTTCAGGTAGCGCTCGGGGATGGAGGGCATGGCGCCGTAGGCGTTAAGCTTGGCATAAACCAGCAGGGCGCGGCGGATACGGCTTTTATCGATGCGCTTAATCTTTTTATAGTTCAGATGATGGCTCAGCCAGTGGCTGCGCTGATTGTTGTGCAGATCAAAAACCGCCTCAAAGGTGGTTGCGGAAAGCTCTTCCGCCAGGGCGTTCAAACCGTTCACGCCCGTGGCGCTGTCATAGCCGATCAGACGATCCACGTAGGGATTGTAGCGCAGCAGATCGCTGAATTCCCTTTTGGTCACATAAGTGATGCGCGCGCCGGGGATGCTTTGGCGCAACTGGCGCACAAAGGCCGTGGTCAGAACGATATCGCCGATGGAGCTGAAGCGGATGATTAAAAAAGAGGGCGCGGGAGACATTACCGGGCTCTTTCGATCACATAATCCACAAACTGGATCATGGCTTTTTTAATGGTCGAATCGGGATAGGCGTCGATGGCCGCCTTGGCCCGGGCGGCATATTCGTTTTGCATGCGGCGGGCGTAGTCGATACCGCCATATTGTTCGGCAAAGCGAATGATTTCACGGATATCTTCCTTGCCCACCCCTTTCTTTATTTTCTTTTTGACGGCTTTGATCTCTTTTGCCGGCGCCTTGCTGAAGGCGTGGATCAGCGGCAGGGTCAGTTTTTTGTCCTTAAAATCGTTGCCCACCGGCTTACCGATCAGTTTTTGCGAGCCGAAGTAGTCCAGCAGATCATCACGGATTTGAAAGGCGACGCCCAGGTTTTCGCCATAGGCCTTAAGATTTTTACGGTCTTCCTCTTTTTCGGAAACGGACAGGGCGCCCAGTTCCGAGGCGGCGCCCAGCAGGGCGGCCGTTTTATCGCCGATCATTCCCAGAAATTCCTCCTCGGTGATGTTCAGCGTGCGCGAGCGTTCAATTTGCAGCAGCTCGCCCTTGCTCAGCCGCTTGGAGGCGTCGGCCAGCAGGCGCATCACTTCCAGGCTGCCGGTTTCCGTGCCGCCGATCAGACACTTGGAGAGCAGATAGTCGCCTATCAGCACCGATATTTTGTTTTTCCAGACGGCGTTAATGGAAGGAAAACCACGGCGGATTTCCGCCTCGTCCACCACATCGTCATGGATCAGGGTAGCCGAATGCAGCATCTCCACGATGGAGGCCACGATATAGGTGTTGCGGTTCGGCGGATTGATCAGCTTGGCGGACATGATCACCAGCAGGGGGCGCAGATTTTTCCCTTTGTGCTTAACAATATATTTAACGATGGTATCGATCAGGGTAATATTCGAGGCCATAATGGTGGCAAAGACCTTGTCATACTCCTTCATTTCCTGTTCAAAGGGTTGTCGGATGGCGGTAATACTAACGCTCATGGCATCCTTTATGCTCATTTTGTTTAAACGGATAAGGTAACCATTTCGGCGCAGTTATTCAACAAACAGAATGGAGGCGGTTAAGGAAGAATGGCCGCGACAGTTCGTTTGTTCAGCGAATAAACATTGATAGCGGCGCCAAAACAGCGATTTTTGATTTATTTATTATACAATTGCAGTAAAACATCCGAAAAAAGAACAGAAACCTCTTACACAAGTTGTTAAAAATGATTATCTTACACGAAAAAGTATTCACCAAATTTTGAGGTACCTATGAAAAATGTGGTTATCGTTGACGGATTGCGTACGCCCTACGCCAAAATGGGCACCGCTTTTAAGGATATTCCCGCTCATGAACTGGGCGCCATTGTTTTAAAGGAATTTTTAGAGCGCCTGGAGCTGGACCCGGCCACCCTGGACGAGGTCATTGTGGGCAATGTGGCCCAACCGCCCGAGGCCACCAATATCGCCCGCAACATTGCCCTGCTGGCCGGGGTGCCCCAACAGGTGCCGGCCTACAGCGTTCAGCGCAACTGCTCCAGCGGCATGCAGTCGGTATCCGACGCCTGGTACCGCATACAGGCGGGTGAAGGCAGCACCTTTATCTGCGGCGGGGTGGAAAACATGACCCGCATCCCGCTGATGTGGAATGAAAGCGCCACCCGCTGGTTTAACGACATGTACAAGGCCAAGGGAATGGGACAAAAGGTTTCCAGCATGGCCGGGGTCAAGCTCAGTTTTTTAACGCCGGTCATCGGCCTGCAACTGGGCCTTACCGACGGTTTTTGCGGCATGAACATGGGCGAAACGGCGGAACTGCTGGCGCGCGAGTTTAAAATTTCCCGCGAGGAGCAGGATCGTTTTGCCATGACCAGCCACAACCGTCTGGAAAAGGCGCAGCAAGAGGGCTTTTTTAAGGAAGAACTGATGCCCGTGCCCATCCCGCCCAAATATGATAAGGTCATTGACCGTGACAACGGCCTGCGTCCCGGGCAAACCATGGAGGCGCTGGCCAAGCTGCGTCCGGTGTTCGACCGCCACAACGGTACGGTCACCGCCGGCAATTCCAGCCAAATCACCGACGGCGCGGCCATGCTGCTGGTGATGGAGGAAACTAAAGCCAAAGCGATGGGTTTTAAACCGCTCGGACGCATCCGCTCCTTTGCCTATGCCGGTCTGGATCCGGCACGCATGGGGCTGGGCCCGGCCTATAGCACCAAACGGGCTTTGGCAAAGGCCGGCATGACCATGAAGGATATCGAACGCGTGGAAATGAACGAAGCTTTTGCCGCCCAGGTACTGGCCAACCTGCGCATTTACGAATCGGCGGAACTCAGCAAAAAATATCTGGAAATGGACAAGGCTCTGGGCGCCATCGATCCCGAAATTCTCAATGTGAACGGCGGGGCCATCGCCCAGGGGCACCCGGTGGGTTCCTCCGGCACACGCCTGTTACACACCCTGCTGCGGGAACTGAAACGCAGCGATAAAAGCCTGGGCCTGGCCACCCTGTGCGTGGGCGGCGGCCAGGGCGCGGCCTTTGTATTGGAAAGACTCAATTAAACAGCTATGAAAAGGTAAAATACCATGAAAGAATCGTTTATACTCGAAAAACGGGACGACGGCATCGGCATCCTTTGGTTTGACGTTCCCGGAGAAAAGGTGAATAAGTTCTCCACGCCCATCATGCTGGAGCTGGAAGAGAAAATAAAAACGCTGGAAAAAGAAAAGCTGAAATGCCTGCTGCTGATGAGCCGTAAGGAAAAAATCTTTATCGCCGGCGCCGACGTCAATGAGATCAAGGATCTGACCGATCCGCAAAAAGGCTATGAAGCAGGCCGGCGCGGTCAGGATGTTTTCGAGGCTTTTGCCCGCCTGCCCTACCCTAAGGTTTCGGTGATTCACGGCGCCTGCATGGGCGGCGGCACCGAAATCAGTCTGGCCTGCGACTTCCGCCTGGCCAGCGACAGCAAAGCCACCCGCATCGCCCTGCCGGAGGTCAATCTGGGTATTCTGCCCGCCTGGGGCGGCTCCACCCGCCTGCCGCGGCTGATCGGTTTGCAACGCGCCTTGGACGTCATCCTCACCGGGCGCAACTTTAACGCCAAACGGGCCCTGCGCCAGGGGCTGGTGGATAAAATCATCGCCGCCGAATGGCTGGAAGAAAAGGCCCTGGCCTTTGCCCGGGAAGTGATCGCTGGCAAAACAGAAAAATATGTGGAAAAACGGGCCCCGGCCGGAGCCATCGCCCTGATGGAAAAAACCGCCGTCGGCCGCTCGGTGATCTTTTCCCAGGCGGAAAAGATGGTGCTGAAGAAAAGTGGCGGGCATTACCCCGCTCCCCTGAAAGCCATCGAGGTGATCCGCAAAAGCTATGGCCGTCCTCTGCGCGAAGGCTTTGAACTGGAGGCGCGCGCCCTGGCCGAGCTGATCGTTTCCCCCATTGCCAAAAACCTGATTCGAATATTTTTCTGGACGGAAGAGATTAAAAAGGAAACCGGTGTCAGGCGCAAGGTCAACATACGGCCGGTTAAGAAAGCAGCCGTGCTGGGCGCGGGCGTTATGGGCGGCGGCATCGCCCAGTTGTTTGCCTCCCGGGGCATCGACACCCGGGTGAAGGATATCAACTATGACGCGGTGGCCAAGGCCTATCAACAGGCCTCCAAGGTGCTGAAGGAAAAGGTAAAAAAACGCCGCCTGAGCAAGGAAGCCTATCGTGAAATCATGCTGCGCATCAGCGGCACCACCGATTACAGCGGCTTTGGCAACGCCGACCTGGTGGTAGAAGCGATCGTGGAAGACCTGGAGATAAAAAAGAAGGTACTGGCGGAACTTGAGGATCATATCGATCGCAACGCCATCATCGCCTCCAATACCTCTTCCCTGCGCATAGATGACATGGCCGCGGCGCTGAAAAATAAAAAACGCTTTGTGGGCATGCACTTTTTTAACCCGGTGCATAAGATGCCCCTGGTAGAGGTGGTGCGCGGTAAGGAGACCTCCGGCCCGGCGGTGGCTGCTGTTTTCGAACTCTGTAAAAAAGCGGGCAAAACGCCCATCGTGGTCAATGACGGCCCGGGCTTTTTGGTAAATCGCCTTTTACTGCCCTATATGGTGGAGGCCATCTCCCTGCTGGAAGAGGGCCACAGCATCCAAAAGCTGGATCATGTGATGCGCAAGTTCGGCATGCCCATGGGCCCCATCGAGCTGTTTGACGAGGTGGGCCTGGATGTGGCCTGGAAGGTGGCAAAAATCCTTAAGGAATCCATGGCCGACCGCATGGCGGAGTCCAATCTGCTGGAAAAAATGCTGGCCGACAAACGGCTGGGTAAAAAGAACGGGCGCGGCTTTTACATCTATGAGGGCAAGAACAAAAACGTTGACCCCGAAGCCCAAAAGCTGATCGAGGTGAAAAAGCATCTGGACATTTCCAACGAGGAGCTGACCCAACGCATGGTCTATCCCATGATTAACGAAGCGGCGCGCTGCCTGGAGGAGAAGATTGTGGAGAAGCCGCGCGACGTGGACGTGGGTATGATCTTCGGTACCGGCTTTGCCCCCTTCCGCGGCGGCCTGCTCAGCTATGCCGACAGTGAAGGACTGGACAAGGTGATCAACGTACTCAGGCGTTTCGAGGAGAAATTCGACGCGCGCTTTAAACCGGCGGAAGGTCTGCTGGCCATAGAAAAATCACAGGGACGTTTTTACGTCTGATAAAAAAGGAGAGCTTATGTCTTCATCAAAACCGAGTTTCTCAAAAGCACTGTTCAGCGGTCTTATTCTGGAAGACCTGATTTTTCCCTTTCCCAAAATGGATAAGGAAGAAAAAGAAAACATGGCCCTGATACGCGAATCCTTTGAAAAATTCGCTGCCGATAAAATCGATTCCCATAAGATCGACGAAGATGCCGAAATTCCGCAGGAGGTTATAGACGGCCTGAAGGAGCTGGGCTTTTTCGGGTTGAACACCAGCGAAATGTTCGATGGCTTCGGTCTTTCGGCTACGGGCTGGACCAAGGCGCTGGAGTTTGTCTGCAACGCCGACCCTTCGGTTTCGCTGCTGCTGGGCGCCCACCAGTCCATCGGCATCAAGGCCCTGCACCTGTTTGGCACCGAGGAACAGAAAAAGAAATACCTGCCCAGGCTGGTTACCGGGGAAATGATCGGCGCCTTTTGCCTGACCGAACCCGGCGCCGGTTCGGACGCGGCCGGCATCAAAACCAAGGCGGTACGTGACGAGAAAAACGGCTACTATGTACTCAACGGCAGCAAGCTGTGGATCACCAACGGCAGCCTGGCCGATTTTTTCACCGTCTTCGCCAAGGAAGAGATGATCAGCGATTCCGGCGATCCCCATGAAAAGATCACCGCCTTTATCGTCACCCGCGATATGGGCGGGGTAAGCAACGGTCAGCCGGAGAACAAAATGGGCATCAAGGGCTCAGCCACGGCGGCCGTCTTTTTTGACGACGTCAAGGTGCCGCTGGATCATGTGATCGGCGAGCGGGGACGCGGTTTTAAGGTGGCCATGGAAGTGCTGAACTCCGGACGCCTGGGGCTGGCCGGCGGCGCCGTGGGCGGATTGAAGTTTATCTTTAAGCACGCCCTGGAACACATCGCCCAGCGCAAACAGTTCCGCAAGCACCTCAACGAGTTTGAAGCCATTAAGCAAAAAGTGGCCCAGATCACCATCGATCTTTACGCCGCCGAAAGCATGGTCTACCTGACGACCGCCCTGTATGACCGCGGCGATGTGGACTACTCGCTGGAATCGGCCATGTGTAAAATCGTGGCCACGGAGGTGGCCTGGCGCGGCGCCAACGAATGCATGCAGATGGCCGGCGGTATCGGCTATATGAAGGAATATCCCTATGAACGCATTGTACGGGACAGCCGCATCAATCTGATTTTTGAAGGCACCAACGAAATCCTGCGCCTGTTTATCGCCCTGGCCGGGGTGCAGGAGCGGGGCGAGTACCTGAAAAAAATCGGTAAGGCCCTGCGCGACCCGATCAAGGGTTTCGGTCTGCTGACCGATTTTGCCTCGGACTGGGTCAAGGATAAAATCACCACCGAGCGCATCCGCGAGGTGCACCCTTCGCTGACCAAGGCCAAGACCGATTTTGAAAACTGGGCCAAGAACCTGCGCTTTACCAGCGAGCGGGTGCTAATGGAGCATGGCCGGGACATCATATACCGGGAAATGATCACCATGCGTCTGGCCAATGCCGCCACCGATCTTTTTGCCATGATCGCCACCATCAGCCGCGTCGATACGCGGATAAATGATGTGGGCGCGGAAAAGGCGGCCGAAGAGATCAAAATATGTAATCTCTTTTGCGAGCAGGCCTGGCGCCGGGTACGCCGCAATCTGCTGATGGTCGATAAAAACGACGACCAACAGATGAAGGAAGTGGCCGAATTTATCTCCGGAAAAAAGGTTTATCCCTTTGAAACGGAATAGTTTTTTTCCGTTTTAAAAGTGTGTAAATTAGCCGCTTTAAAACAGGGTACGGCCGGGAACTTTTCCGGCCGCGTACCTGACCCGATAACCATAAAACTTAATGCGAACCGAAACAGGAGGTTGTTTTGAACATAGCCGTTTGTGTAAAACAGGTACCCGATACGGAAACCAAGGTCCGTATCAGCGACGATAAAAAAAGCATCGTTGAAGACGATATTAATTTTATACTTAACCCTTATGATGAGTTTGCCGTGGAAGAGGCGCTGAAGCTGCGCGAAGCCCACGGGGGCGATGTCACCATCATCTCCCTGGGGCCGGATCGCGTCACCGCGGCCATACGCAGCGCCCTGGCCATGGGCGCCAACAAGGCCATCCACATCACCACGGAGAGCATCCCCACCGATCCCGGCGTCACTGCCGACGCCCTGGCGGAGGTATTAAAGGAGGGCGCTTACGATCTTATCTTTACCGGCAAGCAGGCCATCGACGACGACCATGCCCAAATGGCCGCCCTGTTGGGGGAAAAGATGGGCATCCCGGCCATATCGGTGATTGTTAAGCTGGAGATCGACGGCAGCCATGTAAAAGGCGAGCGCGAGGTGGACGGCGCCCATGAGATCATCGAATGTGATATGCCCTGCGTCATCGGCGCCCAGCGCGGATTGAACGAACCGCGATACGCTTCGCTAAAAGGCATCATGGCCGCCAAGCGGGTACAGATCGAGCAAAAAAGCGTCAGCCTCGGCGAGAACCGCCTGACCGTGGCCGAGTTCAACTATCCGCCACAAAAAGAGGCCGGAAAAATTGTGGGCGACAGCGCGGACGCCGTGCCGGAACTGCTGCGTCTGCTTCATGAAGAAGCCAAAGTGATATAATACAGGATCAGAAAGGATAAAAAATGAAAGCACTTGTTTTTGCTGAACAACGTGAAAACAGCATACGAAAAATCGCCTTAGAAAACATCTCCCTGGCCCGCCACCTGGAATTGGATTTTGACTGCGTGGTCATCGGCGGAGAGATCGCCGGACTGGCCGAAACGCTGGGAAAATACGGCGCCGGAAAGGTCATTCACTTTAAGAACGACGCACTGAGCAAATACACCCCCGACGGCTATGCCCGTCTTTTGGCCGACGCCATGGAAAGCAGCAACGCCGATGTGCTGATCATGGGCGCCACGGCCATGGGTAAGGATCTGGGGCCGAGGGTGGCCGCCCGGCTGAACGCGGCCATGGCTACCGACTGCACCCGGGTGGAGCGTGAAGGGGATGAGCTAAAGATCATCCGGCCCATGTACGCCGGCAAGGTGCAGGCCACCATCAAACTGAGCTCGGCCAAAAAGGTCATTACCGTGCGTCCCAATGTATTCAGCGCCACGGAAAGCCCCGCCTCCGCCAGCGTGGAGGAGCAGGCCG
>JALXBH010000305.1 GCA_026991535.1 Calditrichia bacterium
CCGGCAGACTGCAGGCCACCCGCCCCCGCCGGGCGCCGCCCCGGTTGGCCACAAAACGGTCGTGGATCAGCCGGACGGTCTTTTCTATATCCTTTTCATCGATGATAAACATCATCGATATCTGTTTGCGGAATTGTGAAAACAGTTCCAGACTTACCCCCGCTTCATCCAGCAGGCTGATGATCTTCCAGCCTACCGTCGGGTTGCCCTTCATCCCTTCACCCACCACGCTGACCACCACCTTGTTGCGCTCATACTGAATCTTACCGAAAACCTTCAACTCATCCAGAAAGGCCAGCGAGTCTTCATGGCTCTGTATGGTCAGCGAAAGCCGGGTGGCCGCCTTGCTGACGGCAAAAACATTCTTACCGTGACGGGTCAGTATTTCAAACACCCGTTCGATAAGCCGCGGAGAGAGCAGAAGCCGGGAAGACTCCACGGTGAGCAGGGCGATATTTTCCTTGTAGGCAATGGAGCGGATGGCCCGCTGCCCGGAACCGCCCTCCCCGTTTGTGATCAGCGTGCCCGCCTCGTGCGGCGCGCGGGAGTTAAGCACGCGCACGGGGATGCCGTGACTGACCGCCGGTTGTATGGTGGCCGGATGCAAAACACGGGCGCCGAAGTAGGCCAGTTCGCAGGCCTCGTCAAAGGTCATCGTTTTCAGGGGCCGCGCGTCCCCGATAATGCCGGGATCGGCGCTGAGAATGCCGTTCACGTCGGACCATATCTGGATTTCCTCCGCCTTCAGGGCCGCGCCAAGTATGGCGGCGGTATAGTCGGAGCCGTCGCGTCCCAGAGTGGTGGGCGCGCCGTCCGCCGTGCGGGCGATAAAACCCTGGGTCACCACAACCAGACCCTTCTCCAGGGAAGGCAGCAACTCCCCGCCGGCCCGCTCCCCGATCACCTTAAACAGGGGAAGGGTCTCCTCGCGGGTATGCTCCACGGCCACAATGTTGCGCGCGTCATGAAAGACAGCAAAGATTTCCTCACTAATCAAATAAGAGCTAAAGATAGCCGTGGACAGCAACTCGCCCAAAGCGACAATACTGCTGTATATATCGGGATTGAACACCCTGAGCGAAGACCCCACCTCCAGGAAATTATTCAAGCTGCTAAAATAACTTTCCAGTTGATTCAGGGTTTTGTCCCGTAAGGCTCCTTCCGGAATCAACTCATGCGTCAAATCATGGTGGCGACTGTAAATCTCCTCCAACAGCGCCAGCCACCCCGCTTTATCCTGAGCCAGAGCCCGTTTGTGCGCTTCGATCAGTTGATCGGTTACACCGCCCAGGGCGGAAAGCACCACCACCCTTTTCTTATGTTTATGTTCACCGATTATTTTAGCCACCCGTTTTATGGCCCGGCCGTTTTTAATGGAGCTGCCTCCGAATTTCATGATAATCATTTTTTACCTCTCTTTAAATTTTTATCCTTTGATATAACGGGCGGATTCCGCCCACCCTTCGTTTTGCCTTGCGAACCGGGCGGTTCTTATGCCTGTCGCCCTCCGCTTTTCTTTAAACGTCCTTTCTCTTCACAAGCCGTTCAAAAAGGGTTTTATAATCTTTTCCAACTGATCATATTCGATCAAAAAAGCATCATGACCATGGCGCGAGCGGATCTCGTGGTAGCGCGCCCCGGGGATGCCCCCGGCAATTTCCCGCTGCTCATGGGCCGGATAAAGCAGATCGCTGTCGATGCCCACGCAAAGCGCGGACGCCTTAACCGAGGCCAGGGCCTGTTCCACCCCACCCCGGTCGCGGCCCAGATCATGGCTATCCATCGCCTCGGTGAGCAGGATAAAGCTGTTGGCGTCAAAGCGTTCCACCAGTTTATCGCCCTGGTAGCTCAGATAGCTTTCCACCTCGAACTGCCCCTTCTCCGCGTTCTTTTTATAGGCAAAGCGCCGCTGAAAGGAGATATCGGTGCGATAGGAGATCATGCCGATCTGCCGGGCCAGGGAGAGACCCCGCGCCGGCGGAACCGTGTACGCCCCTTCCCGCCAGCCGGGATCGTTTTTTATGGCCTGGCGCATCAGATGGCTAAAACCTATGGCCCAGGCGGAATGGCGCGCCGCCGTGGCGATGGGTATCACCGAGCGTACCTGTCGCGGATAGCTCACCGCCCACTCCAGGGCCTGCATCCCGCCCAGCGAACCGCCGATAACGGTCTGCAAACGACGTACGCCCAGTTCATCCAGCAGCTTTTTTTGCACCTTTACCATATCGCGCACGGTAACTTCCGGAAAGCCTCCTTTCCATTCCCGCCCGCCGTCCCCGTCTACGGAAGCGGGACCGCTGGTACCGTAACAGCTCCCCAGAACATTGGAACATATCACAAAGTAACGTTCCGTATCCAGCGCCTTTCCCGGCCCGATAAGACCATCCCACCAACCCGGCAGCTCTTTTTTCTTGGCCGCGTAAAGCGGAATCTGGCGCAAAAGGGTGTTGTCCACGCTGGTCAGGCCCGCCGCATGGGCGTCACCGGTCAGGGCGTGGCACACCAACAGGGCATTGTCGCCCGCGGCATTGAGACGACCGTAGGTTTCGTAGGCCACACGCACCCGGGGCAAGCGTCCCCCCTTTTCCAAATACAAGGGCGCTTGCGCGGAATAGAGCTCTTTCAGTTTTGTTTTGCTTTTAATCATGGTTTCCGTTGCTTCACTATTTGGGTTTTCCTCTTCAGCCCGACACAATCAGACACGGGACGGACGGCTCCGGCTTACCCCCGGCTCAGGGCCTGGTCGAAATCGGCTTTGATATCATCGATATGCTCGATACCCACCGATACGCGGATCAGATCCTCCAGCACCCCGGCCGATTCCCTCTCCTCCGCCGAGAGCTGCTGGTGGGTGGTGGACGCGGGATGAATGACCAGGGTTTTGGCGTCACCCACATTGGCCAGCAAACTGGCCAGCTCCACATTATCCACAAAGGCCCGCCCGGCCGTACTGCCACCCTTTATGCCAAAGGCCAGCACGGAGCCGAACAGCCCCTTGCGCAAATATTTTTTGGCCCGTTCATGCGAGGGATGGGACTCCAGACCGGGATACCAGACCCACTCCACCGCCGGATGCGCTTCCAGCCAGCGCGCCAGTTCCAGGGCGTTCTGGCAATGGCGTTCGATGCGCAGGGAGAGCGTTTCCAGCCCCTGTAA
>JALXBH010000306.1 GCA_026991535.1 Calditrichia bacterium
GATCTATGGCAGTGTGACCGAGAAAGTGGTGCGCCTCTCTCCCATACCGGTACTAACTTTCCATACGCCGCCCGAACACCTTAATATCCGCCGCATCCTGGCTCCGGTTGATTTTTCCGATAACAGCAAAAAAGGCGTGGAGATTGCCCGCTCCATTGCCAGCGAACACAAAGCAAAAATCGACTTCCTGCATACCATCGAACAGCAACTGCACCCTTCGTTCCAGGTTATCGGCATCGAATCCATTTTTATACTGAACCCCGAACTCAAACAGATCACGGCGGACAAGCTGCGGGAATTCTGCCCGGCCAATGGTCTTGACGCGGAATATCACACCATAGAAGGTCCCTCGGCCCCCACCATTGTAGACTTTGCAGCGGAGCACGACACGGACCTGATCGTCATGGCCACGCATGGCTATACCGGCCTGGATCATCTGTTGATCGGTTCCACAACCGAGAGGGTGGTGCGCATGGCCGGCTGCCCCGTGCTAACCGTAGGACGCAGGGAAGAGGCATAGTTCCTTAAGCGTCCGGGATGTTCACATTAATATTGATGCGGGGATTAATGTGTTGCCCGGGCGCTTTTTTCATGCCGCGGCCTATATTCCCGTCAGATGATAGATATCCACCTCCTGCTTCAGACCCGGATTGAGAAATACTTTTTGCCCACTGTTTCCCAGCAGGATGATTTGCCAGTCCCCTTTACCGTTGCGCTTTACCGATCCCCAAATCTTTCTTTTCCGGTTTTCGGAAAAAATCTCCCAAAAAAGATGACCGAACCAGGCCCGCCCCTCTCCGTCCAGCCAAAAGCCGGGAATGCGCCAGCCGGTTTCCACGGCAACATCCCGCAATGCCCTTTCCCGGAATCCGTTGGCCTCCAGCCGCCGCAGGAACAGTTGCCGGTAATCCCGGCCTTTATAGCTTAATTCATGTACCGCTCTTTTTATCCCCCGCCCCAGGATGATGTCATCAAACACCCCGCTCAGGACTAAATTTATGTCATCCATATTTTCCATAGATTACCGCGATTGTCGTTTGCCATGTTTTTCCGTATCTTTCCCCAGTTGAAGTCTCATTATGTTTACCCGGCGTAAAAAATATACAGAAAAATCCCGATGTTTGTACTTATCAGCCATTTACTGCTTACCCTTTTGTATGCACTCTCCACAGGTATGTATATTGCCTATTTTTATAACAACGACGCCCTGTGGCGCAAGCGGGTAAAGATTGTTTTCCACGCCTCTGTATTATTACATATCGTCTATTTTTTCGGCTTTGTTTTAAAATACGCGCGCATACCCATTGCCAACAGTCCGGAGGCGTTGGGCACTTTTGTTCTGCTTTCGGCAATCATCTACATCGCCTTTGAAAAACGGGTAAGGGAAGAAAGCCTGGGCGCCTTCCTTCTGCCTTTGTTTACCATTATCATGTTCATCTCCGCCCTGATCCCCCATCAACCGGACAACATCAGTCCCACTCTGTTTAAGGTATCCTTCGAGGTGCATGTGCTCTTTATGCTGGTCGGCTACAGTGGCTTTACCCTCTCCTTTGTTTCCAGCACGCTATATCTGTTGCTGAACCATCAGCTAAGCCAGCGCAAGGCCGGACTGTTTTTCAGACGCCTGCCCTCCCTGCAATTTTTTGAACGCATCAGCCGTTTTAGCATAGACGGCGCGCTTCTGTTTATCTTTTTGGGCTTTGTCACCGGCAGTTATTTCGGCTTTCAGGTATGGAGTATTGCTTTTCTTAAAGACCCCAAGGTGATTTCGGTCTCGGTGACCTGGCTGATCTATGCCGGCCATTTTATCATTCGCCACACCAAAAGCGCCTCGGACAAAACCCTTTCCATACTGGCAGTTTCCGGCTACCTTTTTCTTATTCTATCCTCGGCCGTAAGCCTTGGCCTGTTAAATTCACTTCATAACTTCAATTGAGCCATGTTTTTTTGCGCCTGTTATACCGAGCTGCCCAGGCAGTTAAGCGAGCCCCCGGATTATCAGCGTTTTTACGGCGTGGAATGCGACGATCCCCTGAGAGAGCGCTTTACCGTGGTTTTGGGAAAGCGGCTGTTTATTTTTCTGGTTTTGGAGTATCCCGTCGCCCCGGAGCAATTGACCCGCCTGACGCAGCCCCTGCCGATGGAGCACGCAACCGGCTCCTGTAACTGGCGCGCCAACCAACAGGCCGTTGAACTGTTTTTTGAGGCTGCCCTGGACATCAGCCTGCCCCAGCCCGTGGAGCAGCGCCTGCGTGCCATACGGGAAGCCATGTCGTACCTGAAGGAAAATACCGGCGCCAGCCCTTACATCCACAATCTCTATTGGCGCATACTCTGGCTTTACGAAAAGATACGTCTGGAATTCGATTTCTACAAAATACCCGCGGATACGGTAAAGGCTTTCAGCCAGTTGGTCAACAAAATCTACGACCCCAACACTCATCCGCAACTGGCCCTGGCCGGCAACTCCGCCGCCCTGCACAAGCTTTTCAGCGAGGTGGGCCGGCAACGTTTTTCCAGGGTGCTCTCCTACCGGGCGGGACAAAAAGGGCAGGTCGTCTCTCTTCTGGAAAAACTTAGCGGTGATATTTTTCTCATTGGCGATGATATAGACAACGGGGAGGTGATAAACCATCTTAAGCGGCAACAGCATAACACCCGCCTGCCTATTCTGATAATATGTACATCAACCGTTTTACAAAAACATCTGGAAAAAAAGAACGATATGTTTTGCTACACGCTGGAGGATCTGGAAAAGATCGTGGGCGGCTATCGTAAGGAAAGAGAAAACCTTATCCGGCAAACACGGCTTTTATTTCGTGAAGAAACGGATGCTTTCTTTAACTGGGCCTTATCGGGTAAAACCGACAACTTTTTCGGTATAATTTCGCGGCACCCTTCCATGTATGCTATTTTTGAAACCATCGTCCGCGTCGCGCCCAACAATATAACCGTCCTTATCGAAGGAGCCAGCGGCACGGGCAAGGAATTGATCGCCCGGGCTATCCACCGTTTGAGCAGCCGCAAACGGCAGCCCTTTATTACGGTAAATTGCAGTGCCATCCCGGACAACCTTTTGGAAAGTGAGCTTTTTGGCCACGTGAAGGGCGCTTTTACGGGGGCGGTGGTAAATAAGACGGGACTGTTCCAGGAAGCCAACAACGGAACGATTTTTCTGGATGAGATCGGCGAACTGTCCGAGTCCATTCAGGTTAAACTGCTGCGCTTTTTGCAAAACGGCGAAATCCGGCCGGTGGGCGGCAACCAAACCATTCATATCGACGCCCGCCTGATAACCGCCACTAACCGGGACTTGAACACGCGCGTAAGCGAAGGTCTGTTTCGCAGTGATTTTTACTACCGCCTCAATGTGGTTAAGCTCACCCTACCCCCGCTGAACGAACGTACACAGGACATTGCTTCATTAACAACGCACTTCATTCGGCTTTTCAGTCAAAAGTTTAACAAAGAAGTAAACGGTATTGATAACAAGGCCCTGAAGATACTTTTCTCCCATAGCTGGCCGGGAAATATCCGGGAACTGGAGAATGTGATTGAACATGCCTGCGCCATGGCCCTGGGCCCGGCCATCACCCCGGAAGACCTGCCGCAGCTGCCAGGCGAGACAGGCGAAAACTCTATTGGCGGCAAAACCCTTAAGGAAATGGAAGCGGAGCATATCCGCCGGGCCCTAAGCCGTTTTGATTCCAACCATGACGCTGTGTGCCGTGAACTGGGCATCAGCCGCACCACTCTTTGGCGTAAGCTAAAGGAACTGGGCATATCCTGATATTTCAGAGTGAAACGACAGCGTTTCATATTGAAAACACTATCCCGCCCTCCCCGGCCGATCAAAAGCCTGAGCCCTTGTATTTACGGGCCTCTTCCATACCGCCTGTTATTGGCACGAATTTTGTGTTTATATAAGAGGATGCTTCTCAGCCGGAAAACATGGCTTTGGTTAGTACGCGTTGTGGCTAAGGTTGATATCCGTATCCTTCTGTTTTTTGGGCCGGCGGGCTTCTTCTGCAAATAGGGGAAAAGCTCGTCGGCTTTTTTATAGCCCAAAACTCCTTCGCCCTGTCCAGGCAAGGCCGGATCGCCATAAGCACTGCACAATTTTTTTCCCCGCGGCTGTCTTTTCTAACACCCCATATCCCTTAGTCGAATAAGAAAAGCATGAAAAATTATGTGACGACCATGAAAAACAACAACGGCGCTGTAAAAACGATATCGACAGGACTTATAGATGTTTCCGTTGACGGCCTGGTAACCATCGATACCCGGGGGATCATTCAATCCGTTAACCCGGCCATTATCGATATGTTTGAATACGAAGAGGAAGAGCTGATCGGGCAGAATGTATCCATGCTTATGCCCCTGCCGCACCGGGCTATGCATGATGATTACCTTAGGGACTACAGCGAGAGTGGCGTCACAAAGATCATTGGTATCGGACGTCAGGTGGAAGCCATCAGCAAAAGCGGTACGATATTCCCCATATACCTTTCCGTAAGTGAAATGAGGCTGGGCGGGACGCTTTACTACAACGGCATCATCCGCGATATCCGCCATCAACAACGGATGGAAATGGAACTGAAAATCGCTTCGGAGGCTTTTCAGACGCAGGAAGCCATTTTTATAACCGACGGCGATACGCGCATTGTAAGGGTAAACAGGGCCTTTACCAGGATCACCGGCTACAGCGAGGAAGAGGCGCTGGGACAGACGCCCAGTCTGCTAAAATCCGGAAAACATCCCGAATCCTTTTACCGGGAACTATGGGACAGCCTGAAAAGGACACGGCATTGGGACGGTAAAATCTGGAACCGCCGGAAAGACGGCAGCTTTTATCTGCAATATCTTACCATTTCCGCCGTTGTCGACGGAGAAAATAAGGTGCAATATTACATCGCCCACTTTTTTGACATCTCCACCATCGAAAAAAATGAAGAGCTGTTAAAACTGAGAGCACAAATGGAGGAGGCCCAGGCCCAAATCCTGCGTCTTTCCCTGGAATCCGGCAGTGTGGAGTCTTTTTTAAACAAGGCTCTGCAACATTTACTGGAAAACGTTCCCTGGCTGAACCTTCAGAACAAGGGCGGGATATTCCTGATCAACGAAAATGATGATGAAGAGTATCTTGAGTTGATCGCTTCGTATAATCTTCATCCAGAAATAAAGAGACAATGCGCGCGGGTTGAGCCCGGCCACTGCCATTGCGGCCGGGTCGAGGGGGAGCTGAAAACGCAATTCAGTTGTTGCGTGGATGAAAAACATCAGACCCGTTTTGAAGGCATGGAAGACCACGGGCACTACAATGTACCGATTATCGAAGACGGCTATCTGCTTGGCGTGCTGGTGCTATATCTTGACGCCGGTCATAAATATTCCGCAGAAGAGGCCGGATATCTGGAAAAAATAGCCAGCGTACTCAGTATCGGTATTTCGCGCCGCACGGCAGAGAGCAACCTAACGGAAGCTCTTTTTAATGCTGAAATGGCCAAAAAAGAACTGCAAAACACCCTGGCCGAGGCCGAACAACTGCGCTTAACGGCCGAGGAAGCCACCCGGGCCAAAAGCCAGTTTCTGGCTACCATGAGCCACGAAATACGCACTCCAATGAACGGCATTCTGGGAATGACCGAACTACTGTTGCAAACGGAATTGGATGAGGAACAAAAAGATTTCGCCCATTCCGTTTATAGCTCCGGCGAGGCTCTTCTGGCCATTATAAACGACATCCTGGACTTCAGCAAAATTGAAGCCGGAAAGATGGACCTGGAGTATATCGACTTTGATCTGCATGAAATGCTGGACAGCTTTAGCGATTTAATCTCCTTTAAAACCGAGGAGAAAGGTCTGGAATTCACCTCCTTCCTGGCCCCGGATGTTCCGGGCCGGGTCAACGGTGATCCCGGTCGTTTGCGTCAGATTCTCGTCAATCTGGCCGGCAATGCCGTAAAATTTACCCATAAGGGCGAAATATGCGTTAGCGGCGAAATTAAGGAAAAACGTGATGACGGCTTTATAATTCTGTTTAAGGTGCGGGACACAGGCATAGGCATACCCGTTGAGCGGCAGGAAAAGCTGTTTCAGGAATTTACACAGGTGGATGCCTCCACCACGCGGAAATACGGCGGTACCGGTTTGGGCCTGGCCATTTGTAAAAAGCTAACACAAATGATGGGCGGTGAAATCGGTATTGAGAGCACGCCCGGCAAGGGTTCCACCTTTTGGTTTACGGTACACCTGAAAAAGGCCAAAAGCGCGCCCGATAAAAAAAGGATCCACCACATTAAGCTTTCCGGGAAAAAGGCCCTTATCGTGGATGATCATCAGACCAATTTAAAAATACTGCAACAACAGCTTACTGCCTGGGGTTGCGAAGTGGAGTCCTTTAGCGAACCGGAAAAAGCTCTCAGCTACCTGCAAGGCAGTAAAAGGCGTTTTGACTTCATTATCCTTGATATGCAGATGCCGGGAATGGACGGCCATCAACTTGGGATAAGGATAAAGGAACTTGAGCCTCATAAGGAAACGCCCCTTATTATGTTGACCTCCATCTCGGGCCGGGGCCAGGCGCGTAAGCTTAAGGAATCGGGTTTTGCCGCCTACCTGACCAAACCCATGAAGCAAAGCCAGCTTCAAACCTGCATAAAAATGGCCCTAAGCGACCGTCCTCAACAAAAAGAGATCATAACGCGTCACGGCATAAAGGAACATAAGCGCAACACAGCCCGCATCCTGCTGGTGGAGGACAATAAGATCAACCAAAAAGTGGCCCTGAAGATGCTGGATAAAATGGGCTTTACGGCCGACGTGGCCAACAATGGGCGGGAAGGCTGGATGGCCAGCCAAAACGAGGAATATGATATTATCCTGATGGACTGCCAGATGCCGGTGATGGATGGATTTGAAGCGACGGAAAAAATTCTGGAGGAACCGGCGGAAGGCCGCCAACCCATTATTATAGCCATGACCGCCTTTGCCATGGAAGGCGATCGTGAACGCTGCCTGAAGGTGGGCATGAAGGATTACATTACCAAACCCATCAACCAAAAGGAACTCAACCAAAAAATCCGCCATTGGTTGAACAGGTAAACGGCCGCGACTTATTCAAACATAGTCATTTCCCGGCAGAACGGTCTCTTCATTAAAGCATCATCTTTCGCCGACGAATATACAAGGCTATATTTAAAATTAGAGGAACTGGTGCGGAACACTCCCAATATTGTTGAAAGTATTATCGACGGGTTCATTATAACACAACAAGACGGTACGATCCGTTCATTGAACGACACGGTCTCACGGCTTTTCGGTTATACCGCCGCCGAACTGACCGGCCGGAATATTTCCATTCTTATACCCGAAACCAACACGGCCCGGCATAATGAATATATCGAGCGGTATATGAAGACAGGCCATTCAAAAATTGTGGGTCAGGGACGGGAGGTAAACGGACGACATAAATCCGGCGTCATCTTTCCCGTTTTTGTCACCATAGACCGCTTTGAACTTGAAGGCCACACGTTTTTCCATGCCACTATCCGCGATATCCGCAAGCAAAAGGATATTGAAAATGAGTTGCGTATCGCCGCCGACTCCTTCAATTCCCAGGAAGCCATTTTTATCACGGATATGGATGAAAAGATAATCCGGGTTAATGACGCCTTTACGCGTATTACCGGATATAGTCGGGAAGAAGTGATCGGAAAAAATCCACGCATATTAAAGTCGGGGCGGCATAACGGCGCTTTTTATAAAAATATGCGCGACTCCCTGCGTGAGCACGGTTTCTGGTCCGGGCAGGTCTGGAACCGCAGGAAGAACGGCGCTATCTATATTGAACATGCCACCATATCCCTGATACGTGATCAGAACAACGCGCCGCTGCATTATGTGGCCCGTTTTATTGAAATCTCCGAGAACAGAAGCGCGCTGATCAGCGAAAAGCAACAGCATACCTTAAGCCTGTTACTGCGCACCTCGCTGGAACCCACATCCATGGAAAGTTTTTTAAGCAAAGCCCTTGACACGATGCTGGAAAACATACCCTGGCTGGCTATTCAGGACAAGGGCATTATCTTTGTGTATGACGAGGACGCCAAAAAACCGGGCGTAAAGTTCGAAGCGGTGCGCAACCTCGGTAAAAGCCACCGGCAAACCTGCCGAAAAATTGCCGAAAAGCACTATTTGAGCTTCACCCCGTCTAAGGTACCGGCGGCGACATCCCCCGGATTTCCCGAAGAAAAATTCGCCGTAGGCAGCATTGACGCCTACGGCCACTATTGCCAACCCATCCGGGAACATGACAGACTGCTGGGTCTGCTTGTCCTGTATCTGCCACCCAAATATGAGTTTGACGTTCAGGAGCAGCGCTTTCTTTCCCAAATAGCCGATATCATGGGCGCGGGACTCTCGCGACGGATCGCCCTGCAAAAACTTACCGGCGCCCTGCGGCAAACGGAATCGGCAAACAAGCGTTTGCAAAAAGCCTTGCGTCAGGCGGAGGAACAACGGCTTAAGGCTGAGGAAGCCGCCCTGGCCAAATCCCAGTTTCTGGCTACCATGAGCCACGAAATACGCACGCCGATGAATGGTATACTGGGCATGACCCAGCTTATATTGCAGGCGGATCTGGACGAAGAACTGAGGGAATATGCCACCGCCGTTCAAAACTCCGGCGAGACTCTGCTCTCCATCATTAATGACATTCTGGACTTCAGCAAAATCGAGGCCGGAAAAATGGCCCTGGAAGAGATTGATTTCAATCTTATGGATGTGCTGGATACACTTAACGATATCATTTCCCTGAAAACCGAGGAAAAAGGGCTGGCGCTGAGCATAACGCTGGCGCCCGGAACGCCGCTGCTACTTAAGGGCGACCCCGGACGCTTGCAGCAAATACTGGTAAACCTGGCCGGCAATGCCGTAAAGTTTACCCGCCAGGGGCAAATTGTTATCAGCGGCAGGTTAAAGGAAAAGACCGGGGACGACATGGAGCTTTTGTTTGAGGTCAGCGACACCGGCATCGGCATCCCCGCGGAAAAACAAAAAATCCTTTTTCAGGAATTCACGCAGGCAGACGCCTCCACTACGCGTAAATACGGTGGAACGGGGCTGGGCCTGGCCATTTGCAAAAAGCTAACCGCCATGATGGGCGGCCATATAGGCGTGGAAAGCAGCCCGGACAGGGGAAGCACCTTTTATTTTACGGTCAGGCTGAAATCCGCCGAAAATCCGTCAAAATTCAAAAACCTTGAACTCATAAGCCTTAATGAGCGGCTGGCCCTGATTGTGGATGACCATGAGTTAAACTGCCGCGTTTTAAAACTGCAATTGGAAAATTGGGGCTGCCGGACAAGACTATTCTCCAGCCCGCACCAGGCTTTGGCCCATTTAAAGGAAGGTACGACTCATTATGATTTTATCGTCCTTGACATGCAAATGCCCGATATGGACGGGGAAATGCTGGGACGCGAAATAAAACGCCTGCCCGCCATGAAGAACACTCCGCTCATCATGCTTACCTCCATCGCCCTGCGCGGACAGGCTCAAAAACTAAAAGCGGCGGGCTTTAATGCCTTTTTATCCAAGCCCGTAAAAATGCGTCAACTGCGCTCCTGTATCCGGCAGGTGCTTAATCCCGGCAAAACATCCCCGCCGGAGAGCAGACCCCGGCCCGGTAAAAAGCAGAGAGCGGTGAACGATCAATACCGTATTTTACTGGTGGAAGACAACACCATCAATCAACGGGTGGCTATCAGCATGCTGAGTAAGCTGGGCTACACCGCGGACCTGGCGGGAGACGGCCGGGAAGCGCTGGAAAAGGTTGACAGCCAATCATATGACTTAATACTGATGGATTGCCAGATGCCTGTTATGGACGGATTTGAGGCCACCCGTCAAATTACCGGCCGGCATCGGGATAACAGTCCGGTTATTATCGCCATGACGGCCATGGCCATGGAAGGCGACCGGGAAAAGTGCTTTGCCGCGGGCATGCGTGACTATATCAGCAAACCCGTCAACCAAAAAGAGCTTAAAAGCAAGCTACATAAGTGGCTCCCCCGGCGACCCGCCAAGGCCTCACATAAAATACCCCCGTCATAAATCCGGAGGCGGCTTTCATTTTGATCTGATGTGTATCTTTCTTAAAATTGAGAATCAACCACCATACATAAAGATATATGAAGCAAGTCTCCGACAGGTGCTATCTCTTTGTTAACGCCTTTAAACATTCCACGGACGCGGTACTGATCACCGATACCGAGGGCACAATCATTGAGGTGAACCAG
>JALXBH010000307.1 GCA_026991535.1 Calditrichia bacterium
CGGCAAGGGTCTGTTGGCGCATCGGGTTGCTCCGGAGTAGTAGGTCAGCGAATAGCTATTTTATCAGCGAATTAGTGAATAAATCAGAGGTTCCTTAATCGATATGCGTATATTAAAGGAAATAATTGGCTTTTTGCTGTCGGCCGGGATCATTGTGAGTATCGGTCAGTTTCTGCCCGGATTGAATGTGTTTTTTGATGATTATTTCGCAGGTTTTTTGTTGGCCGCAATCGCTATCCCGCTCGTTCGAATGGCGTATAAGTCACACATGATTAAGGTTGGTAAACTGCCTACGGACGTTCGGGAAAAAAGGAAAAAGGAAAGTCAGGACTGGTGGGAGGAAACAAGCGAGGCAACGTATTCGCCTTCCCGGTCCCTTGATCTACGCAATATACATGATGACGTGTAATGGTTCAGTTTGGTTTCTTTAAGAGTCGTACGGAAAGAACCAATAAATGGTACTAATTCTGAAATCGACCCTAAGCGGAAGTTGACATGGGATAAATTTACTCAGAGCCCATTGATTCTTACCCAGTAACCCTAAACCGTATTACCTGCTGGTATTTCTGAAACGGTGCTTGAGGAGTAGTCAAGATGGACGATTTTGAAGATGACTATAAAAACGCCATAGAAGCGGGCCAGCGAAACCTTAGGGTAACTAAATTACTTAGCAATTGGTGTTTCCATGCCGAGTTCGTAAGGTCTCCTGGCAGAGGCATGATTGAAGCAGAAACTGGTCTCCCAATCGGGCACATGGGTGTCCAGTGCAAATTCTCTAAGAAAAACTCGATGTATTGTTGGTTGCTGGAAGATGCGGCATACGACTTTTACCAGAACAACTGCAATGGTTGTAAAAATCGAGTCCCCGTGGGAATGCCAAATATCATGGATTTTGTTGGTCCAAGGGAAAAAGCTGCCGAAAAGCGAAAGAGAGTGCGCGCACAAGAAGAGAGGGAGAGAAAGCAGAAACAGGATGACAGGCAGCAAGAACGGGCGAAACTTCGTCACGAACTCTCTCTGGAAGAAACCTTTGTTCTTGATCTGTTGGATGAACTTGATCGGGAAGATATAGCAAGTGATGATCCACGTCTGGAACAACTTGCAAATCTTGCGCCTGAAACATTTACGACAAAGATTATCCAACATCTCTTACCAGCAGTGCTACACGAGTACTTGCCGTATTCAATACCCGCCGCGAAGGCGCTGCTTAGGGCATCGTTAGAGCCAGAAGGAAAGCTCTCGGTGGCTGTGTTCTTAGTGAGTAGTTATGAGAAATCGTCAACGGCTATCGAAGTGGTTCTATCAAATGCGGAAAAGCTTACCCAAGGCGACCTAAAAAAGGTTTTACATCGATTCACGTCGATGGCCTTAGGGCCGCCACCCGGAATGCATATTGGAGGAAGCAAGCCAATAATGCTTGATTCTGAGCCAATTCACTCGCTCTTCCAGAAAAGGCGTGCTGAGATTTGTGCGGAGGTCGATGCACTTCTAAGCGATGCGAACCCAGAAAAGGTTAGGGCTGCCGTTGAGATTATACTTGCGACGGATAGTGACGAACTGCTTTCAAGGCATACTAGAAGTATCTTTGCCAAGCTGCTGCGCAGGCGAACTCTACTTCCAGGAGAACGCCGAGATAGCAGCGTACTCTATTATCTTCGGGAAGCTTCCACTAAGTGCCTCGAACGTTTTCCTGAGGAAACAGATAAAATCATCCAATCGTTCATAGCAGACAACGATGATACGGGACGAAAAGAAGCTAATAGAACCTATAGGTCGGTGCTGAATCAAAACTTTCGGGAAAAGGCACAGATAGGAACAGCACAAAAGATAGCATTTAGAAGATTGCTTTGGGCTGCGGTTGAGAGTCCCGAGGATAGTATAGACGACGCAGGACAGTTCTTCAGACATTCTTGGGACGAGTTTGCTCAACTTGCAGTCGAGTATTTTGATGATCTGATAGGTGCAGCAGCAACACTCAGTGAGAAGTATGAACAAATCGATGCAGAGCCAGTCCTGGAATTGACTGACGATGTGCTCGCCCAGATGGAAAAAAGTAACAAGCGCACAGCGATTGACAGTTTGCAGGAAGCGCTGATCGAGTGGGCTGCGATTGGAGCAAAATCCAAGGGACGAGAAGGGATTGAAGAGTTCCTGGATCTGTATCGGAGATTGCCTGAAGATCAAACGCAAATGCGCGGAAACATGATCGTCCATGTTTCGAAATTGCTAACAGGGATCGAAAGTCTAACGCTAGTACTCTCCGATTGGTATAGCGCACTTATGGATGAGAGCACAGTGGTCCGTGCCAGTGCCGTGCAAGCATGGGAGGATGTACCATACGACTTGGTGAAGAATTTCCCTGATCTGTTCTTTGAAGCATTTTCTGTTTTGCTAACGGATCCATATGTCATTGTTCATCGGTCGGCCGTCCATTCTCTGAGGCGTAGATCATTTCCTAAAGAGAAACGGAGCCTTATCAACCACGGGCTCTGGAGCCTCATTGTTTACTATTCCCAAGAAAGCAAGCAAGAGGACTTCGTTGTCGACTGCATTGACGCATTTGCATTTCTCTGCCTTTCGCCTGAAGAAAGAAAAGGGAAACTCGGGCAGCAGCTTTCGGGTATCTTGCTCAGCCTGGAGGGAAGCGCACTGTACCGTGCCGTTGATCGGTTGCACTATGGTTTTAAGGACGTTCCTGGCTTCACCAAGGTGGCGCTGAAGTCAATACAAAATGACTATACTCGCTCTATTTCTATAGACGACTGCGCCACTGCGATCTTGAGAGCCCCACGCAATGAGCTCCAAAACTGTGTAGAGGACATCAAAAAGGCATTCGAGGCACTCAGGCCATTCAGGCCAGAAGGCTTTATTGAGGCTCTTCTATATGCTGCCGCGTTGACCAAGGTCGGAAACTATGCAGCTGCAAGCACTTGTTTCAGAGATCTGATGGCAAACATCCCAGTAGAAGATCGAAATAAACAATGGCGACTTGAAGCCACTTTAGTCGCCGTCGCTTCCGAGATTGAACATGTAATAGGAGATGGAGAGGTGTTTATTGAGCTGGCCGATAAATGGATCAGCCTTCTGTCTGAATTGGAGAAAGAAAATGAGGAACGAGCCAAACTTCGAGATTTTCCACCGAGCTTATTCTTCGAGGATTGAGGTTGCCAAAGCACTTGAGGGGGCTCTGAAGCCTTCGCCGCATGACTTTTCGCGTCTAAAAGAAGCTTGTCTGGAGCTTGAAGCATCAATCTCAGAGGTAGGTCAAGGTGATGTCGAGGATCAGTACCGCGCGTATCACGCCGCCATTGCCATCTTTGTGCTCTTGGCTGAGTGGAAGCATGCCATACGCAATGCTGAACCAGATGCTCAAAGGTTCTTGAGTTCGGCGAAGCTAAAGGCGACAGAGGTTGACAAGTCTCTGAGCTTTGCTTCCGATGAGCAGCTGGAGGCGTTTCTTAATCAAGTTGAAGGACTCAAGAGCATGGACGAATTGACTGTCATACACGATCAGTTGAAACGATGGACCTTGCCGCTTCTCTTGTTCGCCAATCTTCGGACTCAGGGTTTTGGAGAGCTTCGTGTTCCTGTTTCCAGCGGAAGTTCAGAAGAGCCTGAGAAACTCGAAACGACCGTAGCGTTCTTGAAATTTGACATCGACGGTGAGCCGGCCAAGGATTGGAACTACCTTAAGCCAGGGACGTCTTATGACCTTACGATAGAAGTCAGGGTTTCAAATTGGCCCAAAGGCGCAAGCGACCTATCGTTGACGCCGGTAACGGTCGACATCCGTGAGCGCGACTGGTTGCCTAGTTTTAGGTTTGAGAAACCTGAAGGGGATGGCCCATTCATTCTTACTGGTACCGGTCGGGCGGTTCTGGAGGTGGCTCATTCGTTCGGTTCACGACCATACGAATTTCTTTACGCAGCTGAGTTTAACGATACGAGAAATTGTCGGGATGTTGCAATTGTAGGGCATCGCCGTTTGCTCTTGGAGGGAAGTGATGTTATTTCAAACCCACTGACTGGGTTTTCAAATATCGATCGGCATCTCCTCAGTATTCGTAACAAGTTGAGAAACTTCCCAGGTTTGCATTCAGATGACGTCGCCAACACAATGATAATACTTGGTGGATTAGGCAACATCGCAGCACAAGCTTTAAAAGGAGGCTTGTTTGAGGCTGGTATGTCTGAGTCGGCGTTCCAAAAAGAAGTCACTAAGATGCTTCGAAACCGGAGCGATATAGGTGAACACCTGCAAGGTCATCCCGAAGCAGCGGGTGGGATCACTGATCTAACATTCCAGGACATACCAATTGAATTGAAAGTCGAGAGCAGCAAAATTCTGTTACCGAAAGATTTCAAGAAATACTTCAACCAAACCGCTGCTTATGCGCTCGGATTAGGGAAAAGAATTGGTGTGTTGTCTGTTCTCGAAACGACACCAAAAAAAGAACCAGTTGGTATCGTTGAAGATGATATTGAAGTCTTTTTTCATCATACCGGCCAGTCCTCAATTGTAATTGTCGTGGTTATTATTAGGGGTGGCTTTCCTAAACCTAGTTCTTACTCTAGGTGAAACTTGGAAGTTCTGGAAGTATGTGGTAAAGAATGATTAGTCAAACAGTTCTGAGAACTTGTTCGTAAGCTTCGTTTTTACTTTATCCATGATTTCGTGAATACCTGGCGCGATGCCTACCGAGTAGATCCGTTGTTTGTCTTCTACGGTCTCTTCCAGTTTCTGGCTGTCTGTGGTTACTGAAGCGCGTCCTTTATTGATTCTCGTTGTAGTAGCATCCATATCAAACCCGGATTCATCCATTATGGATGCGGCGTTATCTTTTACATCGCGTTCATCTGTAACACCTGCTTTCTGAGCCATCCCTTGAACGGTTGTTGAACCGGATTTGCCAGTTTCGGCAACATGAGGCAGTCTGGTACTGATTTCGTATGCACGTTCTTCTCCTGCATCGAATACGGTCTGAGCGTCAGGCGATGATTGTATGCCGGCAAGTTCCTTTCCATGTGCTTGCGCAAAATGGGAAACCGAATCAGACAGTGTTGCCGTGGCGTTTGTATCGCCCATGTTGTGGCGATGGATGATGTTATCGACATCTGCAGGCGACCGATTTTCCTCTTCGATCATGAAGCGTCTGACGGCCATACCTACATCACCCTGGAAGCTGAAGCTTCGGTCGTCTACACGGGATTTTGTGTGTTGCCACTGATCTACGTCTCTATAACTGGCCTGAGCGTCATCCCTATACTGTGTCTGTTTTGCGAGTCCACCGGCGACTTCACCCGCAAAGGAATCGTTGTGCTCGGAGCTGACTCTGGCCGCTTCTGCCTGAATGGCGCTGGAGACATTCTGATAGCGTTCGGAGAAGTTGGTGCTTTGATTTAGCTGCTGTGCTTCGGACCAGGCTTTTTGCAGTGTGTCCTGATTTTTGAAACTGGCCTTGATATCAGCACCTATCTTTGTGAGTGGGATATTACCACCAAATCCGGCGGTACCTATCATGGCCACGGCTTGATCATTGGATACCCCGTATTTGCTGGCAAAGTTGTTCGCGATAGATGTCAGCTCACCGAATTCCTGTTGGACGGAAGTTCCATCCTGCGTTCTGAATTCCTGACTGACGCCGGTACCGCTTGAGGTCTGATCCACGAACCGTTTCATATCGCTGTAATTCGAGGCGAGAGACTGGCTGTACGCCGCGGTATTTTGCCACGCCGATTCCTGAGATTGTGAAAGCTGCGTCGCCACGCTGGATCGCATCGCATTGGTGATCTGAGCACCAAATCCAAGATTCGATTGTTGATAACTCAAAGCCTCGGCCCCGGTTGGCATCATCGTATGGGTTGTACCCTGGCCGTCAACCATGGTTCCCACGCCACCCGCGTAAGCCGGTGCAAAATCATTTTTGAATCCATGCTGACCATACAGCCCCATATTGCCCATGCTGACGTTGCCGTGGGATATCTCGGCCGCTGCGCGAGAGCCCGCTTGCTGGGTGATGGCGCCCAGCCCCGAGGCCAGCATGGACATGGACATTCCGGCACCGGCGTTGACTACACCCCAGGAGATTAACGGGATCATCCAGGCCATGTAGCTGGCGATGGCGGCGATGTCTGCATTGACAGATCCCAGGGCGGTTGCCGTCGCCAGTGTCAACGCCTGGCCTCCTGAAGGTAAGGTGGCCACGGCCATACCGGTATCTGCCGAATAACTGCTCATGATCAGGTTGAGCAGTGCGTAGAGTGGCGCCCAGAGCTGAAGCCAGAAGACTGATTTCAGAAAAAACATCAGCGCCTTACCGGCAGTGGGTGTAAACATCAGGATCAGAAACAACGGAAACATCCCGTACACCAACACCTCGAAGATGTTGCGTAGTAATGGCAGGGTTTTACCGGCCAATTCCCCGAGTACGGAATACGAAGCACTTCTTTGCGCCTCGGCCTGAGCCAGTGCCAGGTCCTGTGCGGCGGCGCTGGCATCGGATCGGGCTGCGAACCGGGTGAGTGAGCGTTTCACGGCATTCGCCATCATGTTCTGGCGGATAGCATCCGCGGCGGTGGTCGTGATATTACTCATGTAGGCATAGGAAACGGGCAGTGCGGCCATGAATTTGACCTCCGCCTGAGGGTCGCCAGGGAAGAGGCGGTTACCGTAGATCTGCCGTGCGCGGCTGATTTCGTTGGTCCAGTCGGTATTGAGCAGGGCAGCCCCCGCGGGACAGGTGACAATCGATTTGCTTCCCGATGCGTCCAGATACTGAAACGATCGTGCCGGGTTCGCGGTGGACTGGAGCATGGTCCAGAGATCGGGTTCATCGACGATATCCCCCCAAGTGTAAAAGCCGGTCAGGATGTCGTAGAACACACATTGTTGCATGAACTCGGAAATATTGCCCGCTAGCCTGCTGTCGGTAATTTCGAACTGTGTTGATGCACGGAGTAGGTTAGAACCGAATAGCAAGCCGTTACTGCTGTACTGGAGATCGTTGGGCAGGGTCAGTACGCTCTCGAAGGTGCGCGCCATCCAGTCCCCGACATTACTTGCCATGGATGCGGTGAAACCGATGCCGATGGGAACGTTCGCCACTACGCCACTGTTGGCGGGATTGATGCGGTCGGTGATGATCACATTGACCCGTGGAATGAACAGGATATAGAAGATGAGGATCACGATAATGAAAGGCTGGACGCTGATCGGCCGGCGCATGAAAATCGCCTCGATGATCACCCAGATAACGGTGATCAGGCCGGTAATCTTGAGTAGCGCCAAATAGTCATTGTCACCGAGGATAGCGACCAGTCCATTGAAGAGCTGCAGCAGTACCGCGCCACCACCATAGGTAAAAATCTCCCAGGAAGGCATGAACTTACCTTAGCGATCCTGCATAGCGCATGCTTTCGGCCAGCGCCGGTGACATAGTGGCAACCAGCATCCGTTCATAAAGCTGGGTCTCGCGGATCATGTCCACATAGCGTGACAGTTCCTCGAAGTTGTCCGACTTCATACGGTTGACCTGTTGTCGTGATTCGGTGATGCCAGCCATGTAGGTTTTGCCTTCTTCCCCCTGCATGAATTCACTCCCGGAAGTGGAGGCCACCACCATGTCCAGCAGGTCATTGATGTAGCTGTAGAGGATATCCTTGGCCACGATATCGGCATACTTGTCGGCCTGTGTTGCAACAACGGCGCTGCTCATGGCGCTGGCGACATTGAGGATTTTGTAGATCGGGATTTTCGTCGCGCCGAGCAGGCCGATTTCGCTACTGCTCAATGTTTGCCGGTTACGGATCTTGTCGGCAATGCCATTCATGATGACGATTACGCGATTCTTGAGTCCATTGCCGACACCGAGCTGGATCGTTTTATTGGTAAGACTGGTGCACGCCATCTCGTCATTGGTGGATGTACAACCCCGGATAACGACGGACTGGGAACCGTCCAGCAGGGCATTAAGCAGTTCCGCTCGTTTGGTTTGTAAAAGCGACGGGATGGTGAGAGTGGTTGTAGCGGAGTTCTCATTACCCAGATCCTTATCCAGGATAACGGTGCCTGAGAGATTCATCATCAGTTCCATCAGATTGGTGTCGCTCCTGAGAAACAGGTTTTGCCACATCACCCGCCAGGCGATATTGCCGCGAGTAAACGCCAACTGATTGAGATTGGAGCCAGCTAGTGTCGAGTTGCGTTGGCCGCCGGCGCCACAGGCCTGCCGCGCATCTTCCATGGAATCGCCGTTGCCATAGCGGGTGAGGATGCACTGGGAGTTTTCCTTGGCATCGATGCCCATCATGCCGCCGACCAGATCGGCGGCGGCTTCGCATGAGTTGATGTTGAGCTGATTGATCATCTCCGCCTTGTCTTTGATCCACTCCATGACATTGGAGATCTGGGGTGAGATAACACGCAGGCCGAGCATGAAGGCGTAACTGGCCGCGTTCTGCCCCACGTTACGCAGGGCAGCTATAAGCTGTGCCGAGTTGATGTAGGAAAATCCACCACCGTAGAGATCCACACCACTGCACCCGGCGCGATAGCTCGGCATCTGTACCGAGGCGAGTTGATAATTGCGCGAGGGGGAACGTAGATACAGACCACCGCCGGTGAAGTAACCCGCTGACTGGCCTTCATAGACACCAGGCGGGGTGACATTGGCGTTGTAACCCATGTCATTGAAGAAATTATTCATGTCGCTGCCAACATCTGCCTGAGAAGGTTGAACAAGCAAGAGTGAGCAGCAGGCTATGATGAACAGTTGGGGCTTATTCATAGTGCACCTCCGGAATTCTTGTCGATTAAGGTAATGACCCGCTCTTCCAGTTCGGAAGGACCAATCAGGCCAAATGATACGGGCTGCACCGACCGGCTTCGGGGCTCAATCAGATAGACGGCGGGTACCGTGTTGACACCCAATCGCCGGGCGGTGCCGTTATCAAAACGCGGATTCGGGAAGCCAGGACTCGTGCCACCATCCAGGGAAATGGCAGTGACATGAAACCCATGTCGTGTGGCAAAACTTTTCAGTATGGGGGAGAAGCGCCGACAATAGGGGCAGCTTTCCCGGAAAAAATAGAATAGCCCATGCGTACGGGCGATCGATTCCAGGCGTACCTTGCGATGCTCATTGCGTGTATCGTAATAAGTGTTGACGGCTTTCGGGCTGGTTGGGCGAACCAGTGTGTGGTCCAGCTCGGGGGTGACCCATACGACTTGCTGCCACACTTCGGCAAAACGCTGGGAATTTTCCATGGCCTGTTTCTGCAGACGGAGATAAGCCGCGACGTTTTCATCGGTGGGATGCATGATTGCCAGTGCCTGGGCATTATCCAGTTTTTCCTGAAATGCCTTGAGTTCTTCCTTCGGGTTCGCCTTGGGATCAGATAAGGCCGGGGCGGGTATTGATGTCGGTGGCTTGTCTTCTGTTTTATCGTTTTCTTCTTCAACCGGTGGCGCCACATACCAGAACCAGCCTTCGGCATGACGGTCGAACCATTGCGCCGATTGGAGGGTATTGCCCCATGTGGTTGCTGAGGTTAGCAGGCAAGCTGTCAATATCAGGCATGATAAACGCATCATCATGGCAGCGATTGTTGAATATAGTTCTCGATGATTCCTTGCAGTTGACCACTGCTGGGGCCGTTGGCTTTATCAAAAGCGTCCGCATAGAACTCGAAAAAATCGATCTGAGAAAAATCCAGGCTTTGCAATTGTTCTATGGTCAGCCCGTCACACTGGGGATTCTTTGCGCTACCCCAGCCCATGCCCAATTGTGTACGGCCCTGTTCCTGAATGATGCGCGCCAGTTTTGACTTGAAGCAGCAGTGGGTTTCCTTGCGGCTGGTGCAGCCAAAGATGGTCTTGTTGGAGCAGTAACTGCCGATGTAATGGCACAAGCCGGCCTTACGTGCGAGCGCCAGGCGTTGTTCGTCGGAATTGCATTGACTCAGACCGATATCTTGCCCCCAGCTGAACCGCCCCGGGTTTACCGGAGACTCTATTTCTTGAGAGGATAGAGTCATGAATACGAACAAGAGATATTCCCCGGAAGTCCGGGAACGGGCGGTTCGCATGGTGTTCGAGCACCAGGATGAGCACGATTCACAGTGGGCGGCGATGGCCTCCATAGCGGCCAAGATTGGCTGTACGCCAGAGACGCTTCGGAAATGGGTGAGGCAGGCGGAGCGTGACCAGGGGTTGCGCGAGGGTCTGACGACCTCGGAACGGGAGCGGCTCAAGGCGTTGGAGCGCGAGAACCGGGAGCTGAGGCGGGCCAACGAGATTC
>JALXBH010000308.1 GCA_026991535.1 Calditrichia bacterium
AGGATATCCTCAAAACGGATCATGATGTGCCGCTCGCCGGGGATGTTTTGCAAAAAGTCCAGAATATTTTGATGACTGTTTTGCCAGATAAGCTCGGCTAACTGCTGGCGGTTAAAATCGTGCGGGTACTTAAAGAAGTTTTTATCCAGCTTGGCTTCGATAAAGGAGTAGATCATGGCATAGGGATGCCGAAGCAGGTGAATATACAACGGCCGGTCGAAATCTTCCTCGGCCCGCTGTAAAATAGCGGGATCAAGGGCATAGGAGGGTGTTTTATCCACCAGAAGCCTCTGGCCCAGTCCCTGCTGCATGTAATGATAAAAGTCCTTAACCGAGGTATCGCGGGCCTCAATCTCACGCATGGTTTTTTCCGCCTCTTCCGTGGAAAAGCGCTTGATCTCCTTAATGGCCTGGGTGGTCGCCTCCAGCCACAGGGGCAGGTTTTGCTCACTGAAAAAGCGGTAACGCTCTCCCATGCTGTTAAAGGAAAGTAAATCCAGTTCCGGAGGTGAAAAAAGACGGTTGTTGCCTGCAAGCATTACCCGCAGCAGGGTAGAACCCGATCGCGGCGGCGAAAGCAGAAAGATGGCCTGTTTATTCTTTGCCTTGTGAAGCGGCGCTGTTTTGCGCGCGGGGAGCGGTTTTATAATATGACGGAATTTTTGAACGTCATCCTTATTCAGCCGGTTGCGGGCGGAAATGCTGCCGCTGGCCAGTACATATTGTTTTTGTTCGGGGAAGGAGCTTTTAAATTTCTTCAGGATTTCCTGAGAGAAGTATTCCTGGGCAAACATGGCAAATTCCGCGATATAGGGCGCCTGAAAAACCATGCCGATATGCAACTTTTGATCCACGATCTCCTGCAGACGGTTTATCAGCACCGCCGCCTTAAGGGAATTCCCTCCCAGGTCAAAAAAATTGTCGTACATGCTGATCTTTGAAATACCCAAAACCTCTTTCCATACATCGGCCAGATAGGATTCCAGGCGGTTGCGCGGGGAAACAAAGCGGGTGTGTCCGCGCCGGCTTTCGATATCGATATCCGGCAGGGCCCGTCGGTCGATTTTACCATTGGGGGTCAGGGGAAAGGATTGCAGGGCTATGAAAAAACCGGGCACCATATACTCCGGCAGGCTCCGGGCAATATGCTGACGCAGATCATCCGCGGAAACTTCCCGGCTCTCTCCGGCGATGTACCAGGCGACGATGGTCTTTTCCCCGGCATGTTCGCGTACCAGAACAATACAATCACGGACGGAGTCATGTTCGCGCAATACCGCTTCAATTTCTCCCAGTTCAATACGGAAGCCGCGCACTTTAACCTGATGATCGATGCGCCCCAGATATTCTATATTCCCGTCGGCAAGGTAGCGGCAGAGGTCGCCCGTTTTATACATGCGATCTCCGGGAAGCGCTGAATAGGGGTTGGCGATAAACTTTTCCGAGGTCAAATCGGGCCGGTTGGCATACCCGCGCGCCAGTTGCACCCCGGCAATGTAAAGCTCTCCGCCCACGCCGGACGGCACGGGGTTTAAGGCTTCATCGAGTATATAGATTTGCGTGTTGGCGATGGGGCGGCCTATGGGCAGTTTTTTATCGGCCCGTTCCCTGGGGCAAATATAAGCGGTTACATCCACCGCCGCTTCCGTGGGGCCGTACAGATTGATCAGCGTGGCGCCGGGCAGCGTGGCGTAAAATTGACGACTCAGGGCATAGGGCAGGGCCTCGCCGGAACAGATCACCCGCTTTAGGGAAAGACAGTCGGCGCTTTGCCGGTTTTCAAGAAAAACCTTTAGCATGGGGGGAACAAAGTGCATGGTGGTTACGCCATACTCACAGATAATGTCAATTAAATAGGCACTGTCCTTGTGCCCCTCGGCACGGGCCACGGCCAGGGTGGCGCCATACATAAAGGGCCAGAAAAATTCCCAAACGGAAACGTCGAAACTGAAGGGTGTTTTTTGCAACACCACGTCTTCCGCTGTCAGCGGATAGCTTTTTTGCATCCAGATCAGCCGGTTGAGGATGCTGCGATGCTCAAGCAGGGTTCCCTTGGGTTTTCCGGTGGAACCGGATGTGTAGATCATATAGGCCAATTGGCGGGGATCAATCTCCACCCGGGGATCGTCCGTCGCTTCATCCGCCAATATCTGAAAACGATCATCCAGTTCAACAGTCTCAATTGCGGCGTTCTCAAAAAGGCCGCTCAAGTCGGGTTGGGTAAGCATAAGCGCCACGCCGGAGTCGGTAAGCATAAACTCCCGGCGCTCGGAAGGGTGGTGCGGGTCGAACGGCACATAAGCGCCTCCGGCCTTTAAAATACCATGCAGGGCTACCACCATTTCCGGTGAGCGTTCCATGCATACCCCCACGCGTGTATCGCGGCCAACGCCGTGTTTGATCAACAGGTGGGCCAGGCGGTTGCTCAGCTCTTCAAAACGGGCGTAACTGATACGGCCTTCGTCAAACACCAGGGCGGGATGCTCCGGGCTGCGCGCGGCAAAATAGGCTGTATATTGATGAATGAAGGGCTTTTCCGGGTAGGCCTCTTCCGTCCGGTTCATTTCGTCCAACAGCTTTTTTCTTTCATGATCCGCCATCAAATCGATACGACCCAGCTCCGTTTGCGGATCAGAGCCGATCTGTTGCAGCAAAAGGGCAAAGTGTCCCATCATGCGCTCGATAGTAGCGGCCTGGAACAGACTGCTGTTATACTCCATAACCCCTTTTAGCCGGTCGCGTCCTTCTTCCATGATCAGCAACAGGTCAAACTTTGCGGTGCCTGTTTCAAAATCAATGTTTTCCAGGGAAAGATCGCCGAAATTAAGCCCGGCGAGGGCATCGCCCTGGAGCTCAAACATAACCTGGAACAAAGGGGAGACCTGATTGCTGCGCTGGGGTTGCACCTTTTCCACCACCTGCTCAAAGGGAACATCCTGATGGTCATATGCCCGGAAGGCGCGCTTTTTTACCTCCTCCAGAAAGTCACTGAAGGATTGCCCCCCGTCGCATTGAGCGCGGATAACCAGGGTATTTACAAAAAAGCCGATCAAGGCTTCCAGTTCTTTTTTATTACGGTTGGCAATGGGGATGCCCACGCCAAAATCATCCTGGTTGGAGTAGCGATAGAGCAGGGCCTGAAAGGCGGCCAGCAGGGTAATGAACAGCGTAGCGCCGGAACGTCGTGACAGCTCCCTCAGTTTTTCCGTTGTGGGCGGATCGATCTCAAAATGATAATGGCGGCCCTCAAATGTTTGCAGGGCCTCGCGGCTGTGATCGAAGGGCAGTTCCAGTAATGTGGGCATCCCTTTTAATTCCGCGCTCCAAAAGTCCAACTGGGCTTCCAGCTTTTTCCTGTCGGCGGCATTTTTTTGCCACCAGGCATAGTCAAAGTACTGAATATCAAGCGGCGGGATGTCGATAGAGTCCTCACCGTTAAAGTGGCGGTAGAAACGGGCGGTTTCATTGATAAAAACACCCATGGACCAGCCGTCGGCCACAATATGGTGTATGGTCAGCATCAGGGCATGGCTCCCGGCGTCTATTTCCACAAGCCGGGCGCGGATCAGGGGCGGCACGGCCAGGTCGAAGGGCGTTTGGGCCTCTTCCGTTGCCAGCTCTTCCAGGCTGCGTCCGGAAAGCTTCTCTTTTTTTAATGTAATGCGCGTGGATGAGGCTTTCTTCTGTACGGGCGCGCCGTTTTCGGTTTCAAAAAAGACCTGAAGAATTTCATGGCGCTCCACCACGGCGTTGATGCTCTTTTCGAGCAGGTCCGCCTTGAGGGGGCCGCTGAATTTCACGGCCGCGCTGATATTATACAGGGGGCTTCCCGGCACCAGTTGATCAAAAAACCACAGTCTTTCCTGGGCATGGGACAAGGGAAGGTCGTTGCTGTCCTCCCGCCTGGGGATGCCGGTATTGCTCTTGCCGGCCCCGGCGGCCTTTTTGCGGGCCTGTAGTTTCCGTAAAAGCAGCTCGCGTTGTTCGGGACTCAGATTGTGCAGTTTTTTGGAAAGATCACTCATATTTCGTTTCGGTTCCTGTCCTTCTATTCATCGTTTAAAAGAGCATTGAGGTCATCATCGTTAAGATCGGTCACGTCGCCCAGCAATCCGGCCAGTTCCTCCTCATCGATGCTCTGGGTAAGCGCCTCGGTAATGGCCGCGGCGATACCGTCCACCGTGGGGTTTTCGAACAAAACGCGCAGGGGCACTTCCACACCGAATTTTTCCTGTATCTGCGACATAACCTGCGTTCCCAGCATGGAGTGGCCGCCCAGTTCGAAAAAGTTGTCATACACCCCCACCTTTTCAATACGCAACACCGAGGAAACGATGGCCGCCAGTTCTTCTTCCGTTTCGGTGCGCGGGGCTACATATTCCGCGCTAAGCTGACCGCGCAGGTCTTCGGGAACCGGCAGGGCGCGGCGATTGACCTTACCCCCGGGGAGTAAGGGAATGGTGTCGAGCTCTATAAAGGCCGCCGGAATCATATAGGGCGGCAGTTGTTTTTGCATAAAGGCACGGATTTCGCTTATTTCCGGCCGGCTGCCCGCCCTGGGACGGAAGTAACCGACAAGCTGTTTCTCTCCGTGAGCATCGGTTTTTACAGCCACAAGCGCTGTCTCCAGGTGAGGATGTCCCGCCAGAATATTCTCCACCTCGCCCGGCTCTATGCGGAATCCGCGAATTTTTACCTGTTGGTCAACCCGTCCCAAAAACTCAATAAGACCGTTGCCATGCATGCGTACCTTATCACCGGTGCGGTATAGGCGTCCCTGTGGACGGAAAGGGTCGGGAACAAAAACTTTCTTCTCTTCATCGGGCCGCTTGTGGTAGCCCATGGCCAGGTTTTCTCCGCCGATGCAAAGTTCTCCGGGCAACCCGGGAGGCAGGGGATTGAGATGCCGGTCCAGCACATAGAGCAGACGGTTGGCGTTGGCCGTGCCAATGGGCACGCCCCGAAAACGGTCGGGAAGGGTTTCATCGCGGGGTACGTCGTAACAGGTGGCGGTGATTACCGTTTCCGTGGGACCATAGGCGTTAATAAGGCGTACTCCTCCCAGGGAGGAGGACCACCATTGCCTCAGTGCGGCGGGACTCATGGCGTCGCCGCCGGCAATAACCAGCCGCAGGCCGGGGCAGGAGACGGCCTGTCCGCTTTTTTCCAGATAGGCGCACCATTGATTCCAGTAAGCGGTGGTGGGGTTGACCACGGTCAGACCGTAGTGGTTGATCTTGTCGGCAAATTGCTCAACGGGCCATATATCCTCATCGCGAAGAACAACGGTCGCTCCGGCCGTCAAGGGGCTTAAAATCTGTTCCAGCGCGGCGTCAAAATTCATGGCCGCGAATTGCAGGGTAACGTCTTCAGGGGTCAGGGCAAAATAGTCGGCCATATCCGCTGTATGGTCGGCAATGGCCCGGTGGCTGACCCGCACGCCCTTGGGTGTGCCCGTGGAGCCGGAGGTATATATCAGATAAGCGGCGTCATGCTCCCCGAAAAAAGGAGGGGATGATTCAGAAGCGGGGGAACCAACATCGATAAGTTCCAGGTTTTCTCCAGGCAATATTTCTCCGGCGCGGCCGCCCAGGTCTTTTTCGGAAAGCAGCAATACCGCTTCGCTGTCTTCCAGCATAAAGGTAAGCCGCTCATCGGGATAGTTGGGGTCCAGCGGGAGATAGACGGCGCCGTGGGCCAGAACGCCCAGCATGGCGGCAACGCTAACAGGGGTACGCCGGGCGATGACCGCCACCACGCTGCCCGGAGAGACGCCGCGCGCCTCCAGCTGCTTCCGTGTGCGCACTATTTGAGCCTTCAACTCCGTGTAGCTCATTTCCGTGTTTTTGTTTTTAAGGGCGGTGGCCTCGGGGCGAAGAGCGCATTGATCGAGAATGGCCGGTATCAGAAGCCGTTCAGCCTTCAGTTGCCTGCTGTTTTCCCGGCTGGCGCGCAGAACGTCCTCTTTTTCATCTTCCGTAAGCAGCGAGAGTTGTTCCACGGGCAGCTCCGCATGCGCGCACATTTGGCTGACAATACGCTTAAAATAGCCGATCATGCGCTGTATGGTTTCCGGTGTGAACAAATCGGTATTGAATTCCACCTTACCATCCAGACCGCCGTCATTTTCCATAAAATTGAAAATCAGGTCAAACTTGGTGGTTTTATTTTCAAACTCGATCAGTTCCAGTTCAACGCCGGGCAGTTTAAGAGCGCCCACGGGCGCGTTGTTAAACACCAGCATGGTTTGAAACAGGGGGGAGTGACTCATGCTCCTTTCGGGATCCAGCTTTTCTACCAGTGTTTCAAAGGGCAGATCCTGATGGTCGTAAGCGCCAATCATCGTCTCCTTAATCCGTTGCAGCAGGGTGGAAACGGTCGGATTGTCATGCACATCGGCCCGGATAACCAGGGTGTTGATGAAAAAGCCGATCAGGGGCTCGATTTCGGCGCGGTTACGGTTGGCTATAGGGGTGCCCACGGCAAAGTCATCCTGCCCGCTGTAGTGAAGCAGCAATATTTCAAAGGCGGCCATCAGGCTCATGAACAGGGTTACGTCATGGCTGTCGGCCAGGCTTTTAAGGGCCGTTGTCTGTTGCGGTTCCATGCGGAATGTGATATAATCTCCGTTATGGCTTTGGTAGGCCGGACGGGGAAAGTCCGTGGGTATATCCAGCACCGGGGGCAGGCCGCTAAGCTTTTCCGTCCAGTAATCCAGTTGCTTTTGCAGGGTTTTGCCCGAAAGCCATTTACGCTGCCAGGCGGCAAAGTCGGCATATTGTATCTCCAACGGGCTAAAGCGTACCTCTTTCCCCCCGGCCAGTTGCGGGTAAAATTCCATGAATTCCCGGATCAGCACCCCGGTGGACCAGTTATCGGAAACGATATGATGCAGGGTCAAAACCAGAACATGTTCCCCGGCCTTCACCCGGAACAGGCGTATCCGCAACGGGGCCTCTTCCTCCAGATTAAAGGAGTGAGCGGCCTCGGCCCGGATGGTTTGTTGAATATCGGCCTCTTCCGCCAGAGCGATAAGCTCAAAATCCGGCTTATAGTCCGTGTGAATTTTTTGCCGGGCTTCGGCGCCGGCGTTAACAAAGGTGGTGCGCAGCACTTCATGCTTACGTACAATCAGTTCAAAGGCGCGGCGCAGGGCTTCTACATTCAGTTCTCCGCGAATGCGCACCGGCGAGCAAATGTTGTACAGCGGACTGCCCGGTTCCAACCGATCCAGAAACCACAGGCGTTGTTGGGCAAAGGAGAGGGGGAAATCCTCCTCATTCCCGGAACGGGGCAGGATGGGCATTTGCGAAAGCTCCACGCCCTGTTCCTGAAGCATCATTTCGAGTACCGCCCTTTTTTCGGGGGGCAGCTTGGCTATTTGGTCGTAAATCGACATGTTTATTTTCTTTGTTCCTTTAAATCCCGCGAGTGGCGGTTTGTGGTTAAGAATCTTTTCTTTTCAACATGGCTTGTATTTCTTCATCGCTCATGTTTTCCACCCTGCTCAGCATGTCGCTCAGCATATCTTCCTGCTGTTCGGTGGTGGCGCGCGCCTGTTCAATTCGTTCGGCCACGCCGGCGATGGTGGGATTCTCAAAAAGGCTTTTTACCGGCACATCCACCTTAAAGCGTTCGCGCATGCGCGAAATAAGTTGCGTGCCCATCAGCGAATTGCCGCCCAGATCAAAAAAATCATCATGAATGCCCACCTGGCCGATACCCAAAAGTTGCTGCCAGACGGCGGCGATCTCCTTTTCAAGGTCGGATTGCGGCGCCACATAAGGGGTAGGCAGGTTGGGGCGGTCGTAAAGGGTGCGTTCCTCATCCGGGGCCCCGACGGTTTCGCCACGCTTATAGTGCCACGTCTCAAAACGTTCTTCCAGGTTTTCCACGGAAACGACCGTCTGGTTGATGTGCGTCAGGGAAAAGAGGATATCAAACAGAGCGGGGGCCTGCCCGGCTTTTAAGCCGTGTCCCGAGCCGGTGGGGTCAAATTGCCAGCCGTCCCAATTGACGCTGATAAGGCCGGGGCGTTCATGGGCCAGGGCCAGGGCGTCCATATAGGCATTGGCCGCGCCGTAAGCGCCAAAACCGTATCCCCCCAAAAGGGCGGAAAGGGAGGATTGAAGAAAAACCCAGGGTACATTATGATTCCGGGCAAAACGCAAAACGTTTTCGCTGCCGTTCACCTTGGCCTTGAAAACCGCGGTATCGGAGGAATCCGCGGCGCTGCCCACGGGGGTTATGATGCCCTCGCCCACAAGCCCGGCGGCATGGATAAGGATATCCGGGGCTTTCTCCCCGGGCCAGACCTTCTCCAGATCGCCTTCCCGGCTCACATCCGCCTGCAAAAAGGATATGCGGCAGCCTCTTTTTTCGGCGCGGGCAAAAATATCCGCCTTGCGCTGCTGTTCCGCGCTTAGCGCGCCGGGTGTTTCCCAGAGGGCGGCATCCGGAAAACCGGAACGGCTTATCAAATAAAAGCGGGCGCTGCATTTTTGGCTGATATAGTCCACATACAAGGCCGCCAGATTGCCGGTGCCTCCGGTGATCAGTACCTCGGGTTGACTGAAACTCTTCCAGAAAGCGTCATCCACGGGAACCTTCAGGGGTTCAAACTCCTGTTGGTACAGCTTCCCTCCGCGCAGGGCCGCTACTCTGTTGTAAAAAATTTCCCGGTCCATCAGGGCCGGGATTTGCTCAGGGCTTTTTCCGTCCTGATCGAGCCAGCTAAAGCTAAAGGCAGACTGTTCCACAACCAACGAACGTAACAGAGCGATAAGTGCCGCCGTCTCCGGTCGGCCGTTTTCATCCGGTAAAACCTTAAAAGCCCCCGTGCTGATCACAAATAGATGACGTGGGGTGTCGAAGCTTAAGTCCGACAGCATGGAACTCAGCCGCTTATAATTCCGGCCAAAGCCTTCTTCCGCGCCGATGAAAAAGATCAGGGCCTCCTCCGCTTCCTTACCGCTAAAGGTTATTAGCGATGGGGACTGCTTTTCAAAAACATCCCGTATGTCTCCGGGAAGTTCGGCCGGATTAACAAAGGCCGCGGAGCCTTCGCCCACGGGCTTATCAAAAGACCTTTTCCAAAGTGGCGCGTAAAACCAGTGCCGGGGATTGTCGCTGGAGCTAATAAGCTGCCCGCCGCCTTTGGGAATGGCCAGTAAATAGGGTTTCTTTTCAAAGGGGTAGGTGGGCAGGGGAATGCGTCGCCGTTTTTCTTCTCCGAAAAGCATCTCTGTATTGAGCGACAAACCCGCAAGCCAGAAACGTCCCAGGGTTGTCATAAAAAAGGTTAGCGCGTCGGTATCATCCTGAGGGTGCGGCAGGGATGTCAGCACAACCCGGTTTAACTCCTTGGCCTGATGGCGCATGGCCAGCGAACCGAGGCTCTTTCCCGGGCCCACTTCAAGCAAAATGCCGTCAAAATCCTGATAAAGCGCGCTGAGATTATCGTTAAAGCGTACCGTGGAGCGCAGGTGACGGGCATAGTAGGCCGGCGAGCTGGCTTCCTCGTCACTGATCCAGCCGCCGCTTACATTGGAAAGATAGCTGATTTGCGGTTTTTGCATGGGAATACGGGCGCATATCACCTCAAATTGTTTGAGGATGGGCTCCATCATGGGCGAATGAAAAGCGTGGGAGGTATGCAGTGGCCGGGAGTCGATACCCCTGGCTTTTAGAGATTCCGCCACGGCGGCAATAGCTTCTTCCGGGCCGGAAAGCACAGTGGAACCTTTGCTGTTTACCGCCCCGATTACCACTTCGTCTGAAAGGTAAGCGGCAACGGCGTGTTCATCAAGCGGCACGCTGAGCATGGCACCCGCCGGCAGGGACTGCATCAATTGGCCACGCAGGGCCACCAGCTTAAGGGCATCTTCCAGGGAAAAAACACCGGCCAGGTGGGCGGCCACATACTCGCCGATGGAATGACCGGCCATGGCCGAGGGGCGGACGCCGAAGGCTTCCCACAGGCGGCTCAGGGCATATTCGGTTACAAAAAGCGCCGGTTGGGTGTAACGGGTTTGCTCCAACTGGGCGGAGGCCGTTTCCCTGTTATCCTCTCCGGGATAAAGAAGTTCACGGATATCAAGGTTTATGTGCGCTTGCAAGAGAGCGGCGCATTCATCCACCGCCTGACGAAAGATGGGGTAGCGTTCGTATAAATCCTTACCCATATGCGGATACTGGCTGCCTTGTCCGGAAAATAAAAAGGCGATTTTAGGCGGATGGGGCTCTTTTTTATGTCCCATGCCCAAAAGACGCTTGGGGTCGCTTCCGCGCAACAG
>JALXBH010000309.1 GCA_026991535.1 Calditrichia bacterium
GGCCCAGGGTGGTCTTTACCGTGCGCGCCAACAGGTCGATGCCTGTTTTAAGTTTGGCGTAAGCTTCCGTATCAAACAATATTTGCTTGGCCATAATTCCTTAACCTTCCTTTCTTAGTTGTTAATTTTTGCTAAAATGTCCGATTGTTTCATAATGACGTAGGTATGATCGTCTTCTTTAACTTCCGTGCCCACGTTGTTTTCAAAAATGATGGTATCACCGGCGGTGACATCCATGGGCAGGCGGGAGCCGGATTCCGATATTTTTCCCGGTCCGACGGAAATAACCTTGCCGGTAACCGGATTTTGCCGGGCTGTTTCCGGCAGTATGATGGAACCCACCTTTTTATCGGCTGAAACAACTTCAGCCAGAATGCGATCTTGTAATGGCTGTAAAGACATATTGCATTCTCCTTATTTATTTTACTATAAGGGGAATGACATCTTTCAAATCTAATGCCAAAAAGAAAACAGGTGGGCTATATTTAATAAAAATAAATATTTATATAGGTTCATGTCTTTTGGCGCCCTTTACGCATTTTCTTTTTTTACTCCACATATGGCATAAACCGTGAAAATATGGCAGAATTTATGACGTGGGTAGAGCTTTTTTTATATCCAGGCTGTGTTCTCCAAACTTCGCGCGGAGCAGTACAATCAGGGTTTCTGTGGCCATATCCATATCCATCTTGGAAAGGTTGAGGGCCAGGTGATAATGGCTGAGCTGGTGGATATGCGCGCCAAACATACGGTTTATATAAGCCGCCCGCTCCATATCCCTTTTTTCCACGCTGTCGGCATCGCCGTGTCGTTTGCGGTCTTTCACGGACTCCACCACGCGTACCTTAAGGGCCTGGCTGTCGGATAAAATAAAATTGGCGCCCCTGCCCAAAAATATGGCCCGGCCATGAGCCCCCACGGATAGAACCGTTTTTATGAGATATTTAAGATAGGACTCACGGGAAAAATTGTTGGCATTAAGCAGGTTGGAAAGCATAACCTCCAGCTCCCGGCGCGTTTTCTCATCAAAGGATTCAACGATAGCCTTGCGCACATGGGCGTTTTGGGCAATATAGTCCACAATCTCCCGGTCATAAACTTTCCAGCTGGTTATTTCCGACAGCCGTGCCGCCAGCTCGTTGCCCCGGCCGCCAAAATCACGGGAAATGGTCAGATTGCCCGGAAAGGCGTCACCGTTTTGGGCTCGGCGTTGTTTTTGACGCCACAGTTCTATTTGACGGCTGATGAGGGATTCGACGGGTATGTGCCTGCTGAGCGTTTGCATAGAACAACCTCCTTCGATTGGCGGTTTTGGGCTATGCGGGGATTTATAGATAATGTACGCAGAGAGAAGCGGGCGGGCAAATAGTTTAAGGGATTTAGAGATTATTAATTGAGTTAAACTTATCTTATTTTTAACTTTGGTCCGGTTAATTTAATTCATAAAAAAAAAGAGGTTCAAGATGAGTGTTCTTGTAAATCAAAGCGCCCCGGACTTTACCGCCGCGGCCGTAATGCCGGATAACAGCATTAATGAGAGTTTTAAATTGTCAGACTATAAAGGCAAGTATGTGGTTCTGTTTTTCTGGCCGCTGGACTTTACCTTCGTCTGCCCCACGGAGATCATCGCCCACGATCATCGTCTGGCGCAGTTCAAGGAGCGCGGCGTGGAGGTGATCGGTGTTTCCATCGATTCCGTCTACACCCACCATGCCTGGAAAAACACCGATGTCAACAAGGGGGGAATCGGACAGGTACAGTTCCCCATGGTGGCCGACGTCAACCATGCCATTACCCGTGCCTATGGGGTTGAGCATGGCGACGGCGTGGCTTTGCGTGCTTCCTTTTTGATTGACAAGGAGGGAATTGTGCAGCATCAGGTGGTAAACAACCTGCCTTTGGGCCGCAATGTGGATGAGATGATCCGCATGGTGGACGCTCTGCAATATCACGAGCAGTATGGCGAGGTATGCCCGGCCGGCTGGAAAAAAGGCGATAAGGCCATGGTGGATAATACCCAGGGTGTTGCCGAGTTTTTGGCTTCTTACGCTGAAAAACTGTAGTCACGGTTTACATTTATTTAAGGCCGTCATTATGGCGGCCTTTTTTATTTCCGGAAAAAACGGGGAATGTTGTCGCCGCCTCACACAAAGCTACGGAAACGCAAAGTTTTTCAATTTTATCTTGTACGTAACATTTTTTTCAAACAGAAAAATCGGCTGCCAAACAAAACAGGTGATAGTAAAATAAATACCTTCTTTGTGTCTTGGTGTGAGCTCCTACCTTCATTAAGGGCGGTTTATTTCAAAAAGGGATTGTACTTCTTTTCACGGCTGATGGTGGTAGCCGGACCATGACCGGGATAAACGGTCAACGCATCATCCAAAGGCCACAATTTATTGCGGATGGAGGCCAGCAGCTGCTCCATATCACCCATATACAAATCGGTGCGCCCGATGGAGTTGTAAAACAGCACATCGCCGCTGATAACAAAATCGTTAAAAACAAAACAGATGCTGCCGGGAGAGTGGCCGGGAGTATGCAGGGTATGAAAACTCAGCTCTCCGAAATCATAATGCTGTCCCTCTTTCAGGTAATGATGCACTGTGGGAACGGCACCCGTTTCCAGACCGTACATGGCGCCCTGTTTGGGCAAATAGTTGAGTAGGGGTAACTCCTCCTCCGCCAGATAAAGCGGTAAATCATAGGCCTTTTGGATATCTGCCAGAAAACGGATGTGGTCGATATGGGCATGGGTGTTGAAGATGGCCCGCGGTTTCAGCCCTTCTTTTTCCAGAAAGCTCTTTATGCGCCCAATTTCATCGCCGGGATCGAACAACAGACAGTTTTTCAGGTCATCGCTGTAGACCACATAGGCGTTCATCTGAAAGGGGCCGACGGGCAGGGTGTGTATGCGCATGATATCTCCCGGGATTATATTTCGTTTAAACAGGGCCCGCCGGGAAGAAGCCTACCGGAACGGGCGGGCCCTAATCTATCCAGAAGCGCGCATAAATAAAAGCGGCTTTTTATGGGACGGAAACTATTTCAGCACAAAACGGACGGGGATGGAGATCCACACCCCCACCTTACGATCCCGTTGTAACGCGGGTTGA
>JALXBH010000310.1 GCA_026991535.1 Calditrichia bacterium
GAACAGCCCCGAATTCGACTATTATATCCGCATGTTTGATCCCGATCAGCGTATCGCGCAGGGCAGGGAGGTACCGGCCTTTGAGGTGAAGCTGATCGGCAGTGAGCAAGCTGTCAGCAACCGTTCGTTGTTGGGTTCCTACTATCTGATGGATTTCTGGGCTGTATGGTGCGGGCCCTGCCGTGCCGAGATGCCCAACCTGCACAAGGCCTGGGAAAAGTATAAGGGCGCCAGTTTTAAGATACTCAGCCTCTCCTTTGATCCGCGCGTCAGCGATGTGGAAAAATACCGTAAGGGCGAGTGGCCCATGCCCTGGCTGCATACTTTTGTGGAAGGCGGCTTTCGCAGCGACCTGGCAAAAGCCTTTGAAGTGCGCGGCATTCCCAAGCCTGTTCTGGTGGGCCCGGACGGCAGGATCGTGGCCGTGGGCATCCAACTGCGCGGCGAGAACCTGGACAAGACCCTGAAACGGGTTCTGAAAAAATAGGAAAGAGCCGCAATCTGTTTGTATAAAGCTCCGTTGCGCCCTTAGGCCGCGGGGCTTTTTTATTGCCGGAATAAATCCCTTTTATGTGAAGTAAGCCTTTAAATAATAGCAACAGTTTTTGTATATTGGACAATGAGTCTGTTTTATCCCGGGCGGTGCTTTTCGCGGGGAGTGGAATAGTTGCATAACGTAAAAGTTTGGATGCATATAAAAACAAGGCGGTGTGATGTTTAAAAAGATTTTAATAGCCAACCGGGGTGAAATCGCTCTGCGTGTGATTCGCACCTGTGCCGAGATGGGCATAAAAAGCGTGGCGGTTTATTCCGATGTGGACGCCAACAGTCCTTTTGTTTACAGCGCTTACGAAGCCTGGCCCCTGGGAGGAAAGACCTCCCGGGAAAGCTACCTGCGCTGGGAAAAGATGCTTGATATTGCCAAAAAGAGCGGGGCGGAAGCCATACATCCCGGCTACGGCTTCCTGTCCGAAAATGCCGATTTTGCCGAAGCGGTGGAAAAGGCCGGGCTGGTCTTTATCGGCCCTCCGGCCTCGGCTATCCGGCTGATGGGCAACAAAACCGCCGCCCGCGAACTGATGATCCGTAACAAGGTGCCCACCGTGCCCGGTACGGAAAACGCCATTACCGACAGGCAACTGGCCCGCAAGGTGGCCCGCGATATCGGCTATCCCATCCTGATCAAGGCGGCGGCCGGGGGCGGCGGCAAGGGCATGCGTTTGGTGGAAAGCGATGATCTGTTTGAGGAATCCCTGGACGGCGCCGCCCGCGAGGCCATGGCCGCCTTTAACGACGACAGTGTCTATATCGAAAAGTTTGTTGAGAAGCCGCGGCATATCGAGTTTCAGATTCTGGCCGACAACCACGGCAACATCATCCATCTCGGGGAACGGGAATGCTCCATTCAGCGCCGCCATCAAAAGGTGCTGGAGGAGGCGCCCTCATCGCTGCTGGATGAGGATATGCGGCAACGCATGGGCGAGGCGGCCATACAGGCGGCCCGGGCCTGCAACTACCGTAACGCCGGCACCATCGAGTTCTTGGTCGACAAACACCGCAACTTTTATTTCCTGGAGATGAATACCCGCCTGCAGGTGGAGCATCCGGTGACCGAACTGGTCAACGGCCTTGATCTGGTGGAGGAACAACTCAAAATTGCCGCCGGTGAAGCCATGAGCCTGACCGAGAGCCCGAAGCATTTTTTCGGCCATGCCTTCGAATGCCGTATTTACGCCGAGGATCCGGAAAACAACTGGGCCCCCTCTCCGGGCGTCATCGAGTTCCTCAATCCCGCCGACGGGCCCGGTATCCGCGAGGACAGCGGCGTTACCCAGGGCAGCGAAATCTCCCTCTATTACGATCCGATGATCTCCAAGCTGTGCGCCTGGGGCCGGGATCGCCAACAGGCCGGTCGGCGCATGATCCGCGCCCTGCAGGAGTATCAGATTTCCGGGATAAAAACATCCATTCCTTTTCTTATACGCGTTCTGGAACATCCTGATTTTCAGAATGGCGATTTTACCACCCAGTTTATTGAAAAGGAAAAGGATTGGCTTTTTGGCGAACGGAAGGAGTTCGCCGAGGAGGCGGCCCTGGCCGCCATATTGGCCGAAATGGAGGAAAAGAAAAAGGTGAAGCTTGTGGCCGCCAACGGGGCCGGATCGCCGTCATCGCAATGGAAAACCATACGCCGTAAAGAACAGTTGAGGTCCCAATGAAAATTTTTGCCGAAACCGAAAAATTTAAGTTTGAATACACCCTGGTGGAAACGGAAGAGGGTCTGCGTCTGAAAAAGGGTGGTCAACTGCTGGATGTGCATATCCGCGATCTGGGGGAGGGGCGTTATTGCCTGATTAAAGATAACATGCCCTATATTGTCAACGTCCACCGTACCAATGAACACTACAACGTGCGTATTGCCGGCAGCCACTTTCAGGTAATGGTGGAAGACGAGCGTACCCGCCGGGTCAAGGAACTGGTGCGGGCCTCCGCCGGCGCCAGGGGGGAAAAGACCATCAAGGCCCCCATACCCGGACTGATCGTTAAAACTCCCGTGCAGGCGGGGGATACGGTGCGGGAAGGTGAGCCCCTGATCATACTGGAAGCCATGAAAATGGAGAACATCATCAAGGCGCCCTTTGAGTGCCGCGTGGTGGCTCTGTCCGTTAAAGAAGGGGATACGGTGGAACAGAATAAGGTTATGATGAAGATAAAGGGAATTGAAGATTAATCCCCGCCCCAAACACTACCGGTGAGGATTAATTTTTTCAGGTATGGCAATTTACGGATAAAAACATGGATATGAATGATCTGGATATTAGAAGCCTCTTTCCCCCTCCCGCGGAAGAGGATTGGCGGGCGGCGGCGGAAAAGCTGCTCAAGGGTAAGCCCTTTCGGGAAACCCTGTTCAGCCAAACGGATGAAGGGCTGACCTTAAGTCCCATCTATTGGCCGGGGGGAGAACCTTTGCGGGTGATGCCCGGCCGGGGGAAACGTCACTGGGAACTGGCCCAAACCCTGTACGCGGGAAATGATACCTTTAACCGCCGGGCCCGGGAGGCGCTGCAAAACGGACAAACGGCCCTGAAGCCGGACCTGGACGTCAGCAGCC